>JANXVN010000214.1 GCA_025351645.1 Ferruginibacter sp. | reverse complement strand
AAACGTGCAGGTTTGGGTTAAAGTTTGCGTCCAGGCCAGACCAATTAAAGCTACCGGGCCCAATAATAACGAGTTTTTTATCAATAGTAAAACCATCATAAGTTGATAAAAAAACCATGATAGTATCGCCTGCTGAAGATGCTGCTACGGCCAAGTCGCCACTTGCGTAATCTACACCTGTTACCGGTGTGCCTGAGTATTGAATGCGCCTGATAGTGGCTTGGGCTAAAGCGTTAATTAAAATAATTGCCATTGAAAGGAGTAAAATCTTTTTCATTTTGTAAGTTTTTAATAATGTGTTTTTTTAATGACTGTTGAGTTTATTTTATGTATGCGGTATTTTTATTTATAGTTATAACGGGGCGAGAAACGAAAGAACTTTTATTTGGCACTTTATTAATTGCTGCCTGTAATACCAAAGGGTTACCACAACTGCTTATTATCATATAGGCAGCCATCTTTACCGCTATTACCTGCCAGATATTTTGCTTCGTTATCTTCATAATATACTTGTAAAGCCAGGTATGCTATTGCTTATGTAATAGCCCATAAACAAAAACAAAGCGGCATACTTTATTCACCTGTAATTAATTATTTCGTACACCAATCGTTAAATAGCCGGAATATCATTTTAATGCCGTCGTGCACAATAAAGTGTGCGGATTTATATAGGATTGAATTTTAGGAAGGAAATACTATTTAAATAAAGATTAAGAAAGCGAAGGCTTAATAAGCATTGCAGAAATACTGTTTAACATTGTAAAAATAGGGCTCAATCATTTACCAGCCTATAGCAAGAACTTGTCATTTTTTACGGCATGCTGTACCTGGAATGCAGGTTTTTTTACTGTGTAAATGAGACGGGAAATTATTATATGGTTAATGAATAAGTAGCTGTTTAAGCATATTTTTTTGCCTTTGTTGGTGTTCCGGCTTTCCGCACAAATAAAGTATAACCTATACCGGCAAGCTGCTATTGTGTGTTTTCACCAGCAGCCAAAGTATATGGCCGAATGTTGTATACGATAACTAATCCACACCATCTTTACTTATTACAGCTACTGTACTCAACATTTTACCAAACAGCCTTTGTCGTTTTTAAAATGCTTATCCACTGCTGAATAGTTTACTGGTTAACGCTTCGGCCGTTGGTGAAACACACACATCGGCGGCTCACGGTGTTAGCTTGTGTACTCAGGTTGAATAGTAGAAGATTGATGATGTAATAAGCTTTATCAACAACGGCAGAAAATGCAACCGTAAGTATTTCACAAACGTTTTATCGTTAGATATACAAAATATCGCCAACCGGAAAAATATATTCAGCCAATCTTATGACAGCGAAAAAAATAAAGTAATTACTAATTATCAAACTGGCCTTATACCTTTTTTGAATTATAAAATAGAATTTTAGTAACAGGGTAGCAATACAAATCCTCTATGTTGGGGCTGCCCTAAAAAATATTGTAGTGGATAGGGTATTCGCTTTTACTAAACTAGAATCAATGCCGTTAAGTTAAGACCTTTCCTCTCCTTTGGAGAGGGTTAGGGCGAGGTAAAGACAAACATATAGATCCTTAACTTAACGGCATTGAAACTAGAATAGTAAAAGATCAGGTGCCTTTTATAAAATTAAGTTAGTGCGTACCCCAAGGCGAGGCGCCAAGGGGCCCGGGCTATCCACTCTAATCTTTTTTTGCGGGCGGCCCGATAAAAAAAGATTAGAGTGCCCGCCCGGACCGGTACGGACGGGCATAACCCGTACCCCCTTTCCGCCGCGGCGGATTGGGGGTACGCACTAACTGTTTATTTAAGGCAGGTGCCTGGCAAATTGATTATGCTCCTTTTATAAACTAAAATAGTGGATGGTGAGTCACCATCCACGGAATAGGAGAATGCCAATTAGTTATGCAGGTAAAGGAGAAATAAAATTATAACCTGCTTAATTAATTGGCAGGTAGTTGCATCGATTTAAAAAATCTCAAGAGCAAATCCTACAAGTAATTCATTAAAAGCTACAGGCGCATCCATATTAACAATATGCCCTGCGGATGGGATTGTGTAGATTGATTTGTTCCATAAATTTATGGGCGCATCTTTAAGGTAACCGATATTAATAATCTTCTCATCCTCACCATATACAATACATACAGGGCAGCCTTTTTGGGCAACTAATTTAATTTCATCCTGGAGAAGGCCGGCCGTAAGCACCCCAAACAATAACGACCTGAAATTATTTTTTACTGAAAAAAAATCTTCCACAAAAATTGCTTTGTCTTCTTCATTTTGGGAGCAGGAAGCAATATCAAAATAAGCTACAACTTTATCCGCAGGTACTTCATCTGTAAACAAGGCTTTTAAATCTGCACTTTGATTAGCCAGTTTGCTCATCTCAAAACCTTCGCCCATAATACATGGCCCTGCAAACAGCAAGCCTTTTGGCTTTATGCTTTCATCCAACAATTCAGCAACAATATTGGTGCCTAAAGAAATGGCGCAAATTATAAAAGGCTTATCCTGCGCCAATTTACTGATAGCTGAACCAACTATAGCCGCCATAACTTCCAGACTGAATTTAGTGGTAGCAATTGCTTGTGAGTTTCCATGATTGGGAAGATCGATTGCTATAAGCCGGTAGCCGGCTAGGGCTTCACTTTTAATTTGATTGTACCATGACCTGGAAGAAAATGAGTTGCCATGAATGAAAAAAATCGTTTCCTGCTGAGCAGGATTTTCAATGCGATAAGCTATTGTAAAATGGTCAATGGTAACGTATGATATTTCAGCCATTTTTAAATATACAATAATTAGAAGGGGTTAAATTATTAGTGCTGATTGTTGGGTTTCCTTATAGTTAATCTTCAATTTTTTTCTGCAGCCAATTTGTGTTTTTAGCCACCAATATAACTACTATAAATCTAAAATCAAGTTTATTACATCAACGCCCGGCACTGCATATTTCTATTCAAAAGATTTATGGATATGGATTAAGTTGGGTTGATGTTGTTCCATTGAATGGAGAACATAATTATACTTATAAAGCCCAAAGGGAACTTTCCTTAATTATAAAATGCCAATCCATGTAAAAAAATAATCGTTTTATTCAACGCTCAATTTTTAATAATTAATTAAGGCTGATAGTCATTGCCCGTCAATAACCAAGCTTTTAATTTTTGCGACATTTACTTGTTTAGCAGGGTTAAAGTGAGCCCCTGCCATATACTTTTTTAAGCTGTACAATAACTGCTTGGCTTCCGGCCGGGTGTCTTGGTTTGATAGTAGGTCAATACCGGATACAACTAGTTTCCCATTCCCTACGTGGCATTCAAAAACGAGGCCTAACGAACGGGCCGTCACCCAATCATCTATCACCCTTACTATTGGCTGCAATCCGGTAGCTACCGAATCAAGCAGGATGGCATCCGAATGGCTCATTGCATCCCACCATTGCCAGTTGCTATAAGAATCTGTAGGAAAATTTATCAGGGCAGGGTGCCTTGGATTTACCAGTAAGCCTAAAGAATGGGGTGGCTGGCCGCCGGTCCATGCAGTGTTCCAAAAAATGCTGGAGAACCCAATTTTTATGTCTCCGCCTTTATCTGCTTTCAGCGATCCCTTTTTTAAAGTTAGCAACACACACACTACCGCCGCTTTCAAGTGTTTCAATTGCCTTGCTATCCAATTGCTGTGTGGTGAGGATATTTGTTTATCAGGCAACTTTGCCGGATAAACAAATAGGTCCCACGAATTTTTGTACTTGCCAACTGAAACTGTACATACTATTTTGGTTGCCAATGCTATGGTTGATAACGATTGTTTTATTTCTCCTAAGCTAATGTTATTGCCTACTGGTATATCGATTGCATGTAGCTGTCCTTTAAATAAAATTTTGCCACCTGCATCCTTAATACTCTAAAATGGGATAACGCCTTTTAAAATATCCGCTCCAAAATTGGCTACTTCTAATGGCACTATTAAGGTTTCCTCATTTTGTTATACCATTTTTGGCAGCTTTGCCAATGGTACTACCGCATTGCAAAACTGGCTGTATCCGTTGCCGGTAATATATCCTTTATTTTCCCAAAAAGCATTAAGGACACCGACTAATGCAGTACCCTGCCCCGGAAAATCGTACAAGCCCAACAATTGAAATCCGCCAAAGCCGGGCGTACGCAAAGCAGCTTCAATATCTGCCTTATAACACAATGCCTGCAACTTGCCCGATGCTAATAAAAAACTATCCGCCAGGCTTGCCATGCCATTGGTTTGTAATTTATCTTTAAAAATTTCAAAGTTTTTTGCCTTTAATACGCCGGTATATTTTGATATTTCTTTAAAATCAGGATAAGCGCACCATTGCCCTATTTCATGGCTTACAGTTGGGTGTTTCCACTTTGCAATTTGCGCTGTCCAATTATAATCACTTTTAGGGGGCTGGCTGTTGATGATGCTTTGTAAGCCTGCGCCCCATGCCTGTATCCTCGGGTCGGGCGAACTGTTATAATCGTTATCCGCAACAACCGGCCAGCCGGCTGCGGTACTGTAAAGCCTGCGGGCATCCTTCTTCTTCCAGTAATTTACAAAATCAGTAAGGTATTGCAAGTGCTTATCGCCGGCTGGCTCATTGCCATACACCATCATACAAAAAGAAGGATGGTTGCGGTAAGTTTTCACTATGTGTACGCTCTCGTCATAAATATATTTGTCAAGTGGCGTACCATCGCCAATTGTAGCACCCTGGTTCGCCCAGGAAGAGCATTCTACCTGCAGGTAAAAACCAGTTTGGTCAGCCGCCTCAAAAGCAGCTTCCGGCGGGCACCATGAGTGAAAACGCACATGGTTCAAGCCATAAGACCGGCATATTTTAAATATGCGCAACCATGCCGCAATATCTGTTGGCGGATAGCCGGTTTTTGGGAATGCCGCACACTCTAGTGTAAAATCCGCAACAATAAACCAGGAAGAATTATCTGCCAACAATGGATACAACCCAATTACTTCTTTTCCCGAAAGATGATTTATTATTCGCTGGTCTGTAAGCCTTGAGTATTTTTTATTATTGAAATCTTTTAACGTGCCGCCCTTTGCCTTGTGCTTTGAAGATTCTTCCCAATTGATATCGTAAGCAGGCATGTAGCCACTTTTATTCTTTTTTACCCATCTTACGGCAAACACATCCTCCCTCCCTTTAAAAAGAGATACAAAAAGTTGGATATGTTCATTTAATACTGTCATTACTACATTGGAGGCTTTATTGAGGCTTAAAACAATCGCATTTAAAATACCTTTTAATCTGGAAACACATCGCTAATATATAAATCCTTCATTAAATTAAATAATTATGCTAGTATACATTCTTTTTTACTAGTAAATTTGCAAGTACAGTAACAATTTTACTATGAACTTAGTCAAAAGAGCAATAAAAATCCAAATACAACAGCTCCTCACTCAAAATAAAGTACTGTTGGTATTGGGCACCAGACGTGTTGGTAAAACATACCTGATCAAATCTATCCAGGAAGATTACAAGCAAGCAATGGTAATATTGAATGGAGAAGATTTTGATGTACAAGAACTACTTAGAAATAGGTCTGTATCTAATTATAAAAGAATTGTTGGTACGGCTAAATTATTGGTTTTGGATGAAGCGCAAGTTATCCCTGAAGTAGGGCAGGTTTTAAAATTGATGATTGATACTAACCCCGACCTAACCATACTTGCTACTGGTTCTTCATCTTTTGATTTATTAAATAAAGCAGGAGAGCCATTAACAGGACGGCAGATACAATTTAATTTGTATCCACTTGCCCAACTGGAATTAAAGGAAACGGAAACGTATATTGGAGCAACACAAAACCTAGAGGAAAGGTTGATCTACGGAAGTTATCCTGAAATAATACAATTTCAAACAAATAAAGAGAAGGCAGATTACCTGACACAGCTTATCCAATCGTACCTGTTAAAAGATATACTTGCTTTTGGAGGGATAAGGCAGGCTGACAAAATTGTACGGCTTTTAAGGTTGATTGCTTATCAAATTAGCGGTGAAGTTTCTACCAATGAATTGGCAACACAGTTAGGCATAAGCAGGGCAACAGTAGAGAATTATCTGGACTTGTTAAGTAAAGTCTTTATTATTTACCGGCTACCAGCTTATAGTACAAACCAAAGAAAAGAAGTCTCTAAAAGTTCCAAATGGTATTTTTTTGATAATGGCATCCGTAATGCCATCATCAATGATTTTAGGGCGCCGGCGTTAAGGAACGATATGGGAAGCCTTTGGGAAAATTACCTGCTTGCAGAAAGGATTAAAAGAAACAGCTATTTAAAAGAAAACGTACAACAATACTTTTGGAGAAATTATAACCAGCAAGAAGTTGACCTGATTGAAATAAAAGATGGCAAATTGCAGGCTTTTGAATTTAAATATTCGCCGCAAAAAAAAGTAAAAGTTCCGGCGGCATTTGCAACGGCATACCCTGAAACATCTTTTGAAAGTATTTCACGGGATAATTACTTGGATTGGATTACTCAATAATTTTATAAATCAATATTAACTGCGCAAACTGGAAACTTAAAATAAAAATCAAACTTACAAATAGATTGGCTTAATTGTCTACGCAGTGCAGAGACAATTAAGCTGCCTTTGAAAGTCTCTGCAAATACCAGATGATAAAAAACTGCAAAACCAAAAAAGTAACTTACTTAGCTTACTTGCTTACTTTTTTAGCTGGTGAAAAGAAAAAATTACAAGTAGCTTTAAGTAAGATCAAATAACATTAAGTAGGCTATATCTTACTTATAAAACATAGGCTGGTATTGTATCTTAGCAAATAAGTAAGATAAGTAACTTCCTTTATACTTTTTATAATAATTTATAAAAAAATATTAATATCAATTATAGGTGTTTGCGCTTACTTGCTCCGTCAGCATTCTTTATGTGTATTGTTTTGAAGTAGATTGACGTGTGTTGATATCTATAACTGGTGGCTACTAATCATATACTAAGTAAAAAATAAAGCCCAAATAAACTTCAGTATCTACTAAATACCATTGAAAAAATCCTTTAGATTATAGAATGATCCATTTTATACCTCCTTTTTAATATAAAAAATTAATATTTTTTCAACTTTAAGCCCTGTTTTAAAACGGTGTAACCCTTTACAGTAAAGGATTACATCAGTCTGCGGTGACCAAAGATAAAAAATCCGCTTTGGTCACCTGTGGGTCACCACCCGTTTGATATTAATTGATTTTATTTGACATAAAAGGCATAAAAAAAGCCCGTAAAACGTCTATTTTACAAGCTTTTATGCATAACTCATTGATTATTAAGCGGAGAGTAAGAGATTCGAACTCTTGATACAGTTTCCCATATACACACTTTCCAGGCGTGCTCCTTCAACCACTCGGACAACTCTCCTTTTTTTGCGGACGGCAAAAATACGCCTTCACATTTTATAAGCCGAATATTTTTTCGGCATTTGCCGTAGTTACCATGGCTACTTCTTCGATGGAAACTTGTTTTATAGCGGCAAGCTTTGCTGCTATATACTTTAAATAACTGCTTTCATTCCTTTTTCCTCTAAAAGGCACAGGCGTTAAATAGGGCGCATCAGTCTCTAGCACCAAATGCTGTAAACCAATTTTTTCAATTACTTCTGCCAGCCCAGCATTTTTGTAAGTTATTACACCTCCTATGCCTAAATAAAACCCTGCATTGATAATCTCATTCGCATCTGTTTCATTTCCACTAAAGCAATGAAAAATACCACGTATGCCTTTTGGTACATATTCTTTTACAAGCGCAATTGTTTGTTGCATAGCATTCCGGGTATGTATCACTATTGGATAATTGTATGCGATTGCCCATTCCATTTGCAGCCTGAAGGCTTCTTCTTGTTGTTGCAAAAACGTTTTATCCCAATAAAAATCCAAACCAATTTCACCTATTGCAGCAAACTTTCTTTTAGATAACCAGTCGTTAACAAGTTCTAATTCCTTCAAATAATTCTCTTTCACATAACAGGGGTGCAATCCTATCATAGCAATGCATTTATTAGGAAATTTAATTTCCAAAGCAACCATCGCACCAATAGCACTACTATCTAAACCAGGTAAATAAAATTTTGTAACTCCTTCAACACCAGCACTTTTTATCACATTTTCAATATCGTCTGCAAACTCCTCTCCATATAAGTGGCAATGTGTATCAGTTAAAATCATATATATATTTTTACTTAATAATTAGAATAATAACTACCCATTTTGTAGAAGTTTTACTACAAATTTTATCATATAAAAGTCTTATATGCACAGTTAATAGAGAATGATTAAATATTACTGAAATAATGTTGCTTATTTAAAAAGTACTTTGTACCTTTCTTCAAGTTTTCATAGGGTACGGATTAAAAACGGGCTTGGGTTTCTACCCAGGCCCAATTTTTATAAAGCATTCGCTAGGTTTAAATGTCTATAACCCATCCATTTTCAAATCTATTTTTTCGTATTTAAATCCTTTATCTTTAAAATGTGCTAATACTTTTGGTAAAGTAAAGTGTAACTTTTCAAAAGCCTTTTCGCTATCATGAAATACTACGATAGATCCTTTGCCCGTATTTTTAATTACATTTTTTAAGCATTTATCGTTAGATATACCGTTATCAAAATCTCCGCTTAACACGCTCCACATAATTATTTTTAATGCTTTTGACTGACTTACTAAATACCTTATTTGCCTAAAAGTAATTTTTCCATAAGGTGGCCGGTAAATAGAAGAGCTTATTAAGTTTTGAGCCTTTTTTATATTTTGTACATATACCTCTTTATCAGTTTTCCATCCGTTTAAATGATCATAAGTATGGTTGCCAACTGCATGCCCATCATCGATAATTTGCTTATAAATTGCGGGCCAGGCTGCTACATTTTTACCTATGCAAAAAAAGGTACCCTTTGCGTTATATTTTTTTAAAGCAGCCAAAACAAATGGTGTAGCAATTGGGTGCGGCCCATCATCAAAACTTAAATAAATAATTTTTTCAGCAGTATTTATTTGACAGGTGCACATGCCATATATTTTTTTTAACAACCAAGGCATTTTTACAAAATAAAACATAGTATTTTCTTAAAAAACCTTTTCAATAATTTATTACAAAGCTATAGCAATAGTTGTCATTTTTTAAACCATTTGCAGGCAATAATTTTACATTTTCACAAGCTTACACAAGTGCTTATTGGTAAGTGGCGTCCAATGGCGTTAAGATAACGCCTTTCCTCTCCCTTTAAATGGGTAAGGTTGAAATAAAGACAAACCTATAAATTATTAATTTACCGGTGTGCTACATCAATTAATAAAACTTATAATTCTAATAAAAAAGAGCCATCTTTTCAGATGGCTCTTTAAATATTTGCTTGATATTAGTAAAGCATAATTACAGTTTTTGTTAAGCCACCTTTGCTCGTCCAAACTAATTTAAAATAATAACTTCCAATAGGGCATGTAGTAGCCACGCCGGTTGCATCTAACCCAAATGTAACAACAATGGTTGCCGCTAAAACGCTATGGGTTACTTGGCCACTTACCAGCCTAAATTTACAATCTTGCCTTACAACCAATGGTTGGTTAATGGTAGCAACAAAAGCATTGCCGAACCTGTTGGTACCCCATTCAGAAATTCCGCTTACAGTACCGTCAGTATGTGTTCCGGTAGTGGTAATTACAATGCCATTGCTAAAAGTAAATACTCTTTGTTTGGCTACCTGCCAGGTTCTCTGTGTGCTATCATCAAATGTTACGGTCATTCCGGCAGACGTAATAGTGTGCGTAATAACCTTGTTTCCAGAAAGGTCGCTCAAACGTCCTCCAGTAACGTTTGTAATAGTTTTAGTACCATTGATGGTGATGCTTTTTTCATCTTTTACCCTTGTAATTTTTAGGTTTTGCACAGCTACGGTTAATACCGCACCAGCATCTTTCCAATGCATTTCTTTTGCCATTGAAAGTACTACTACACCTGTAACAAAACGATTTTGTTCACAACTAAGCCCGTTGTACGTTACAGTTATTTTCTTTGTGCTGCCTGTGGTATCTGTAACTGTGGTTGCATTACACAGCGTGCCCAGCACATTTTCTACCCTGCCATTAAAACTAGCATTGCTTTCCATTACAATATTAGCATCGTTTGCTACGGCATCAATTTCGCCGAAAAAACGGGACTGGTCATCGGATTGTACAGAAAACTGGGTGGCATCATCTGTAGTAGTAGTAGTTGTTGTGGCAGTGCTTTCTTTTTTACAGCTAACAAATGCAACGGACATCATTACTATGACGGCAGCAATTAAACGAAATCTTGATTTCATAATTTTCGGGTGGTTTTTTTAATGAACGATTTTTTATAGATGATTATTTTACATAAAAGTTTAACACCCTTTGTATTTTTTTGTGATAGATGATTGATAATCAATATGGAGCAAATGGATAACATAACTATTTTTTCGTGTGCTTATCTTTGCTGCATGTCACAAAAAGTTAGAGTAAGGTTTGCACCCAGCCCAACTGGCGGCTTGCATTTAGGCGGTGTGCGCACCGTATTGTTCAATTATTTATTTGCCAAAAAACATAATGGCGATTTTATTGTACGGATAGAAGATACCGACCAATCGAGGTTTGTAACTGGCGCCGAAGCCTACATTTTTGACTGCTTAAAATGGTGTGGGCTAACGCCGGATGAAAGCGTGTTGCATGGCGGCGATTTTGCCCCTTACCGCCAAAGCGAAAGAAAAGAATTATACAAGCAATATGCAGAACAATTAGTAAAAGATGGCCATGCTTATTATGCATTTGATACAGTTGCTGAGCTGGATAACATGCGGGAGCTTTTGAAGACTAAAGGCAGCAGCAGCCTGCAATACGACCATAATGTACGTATGAACATGAACAACTCATTACGCCTGTTGCCACAAGAAACACAGCAGTTGCTGGATGCAGGCACGCCTTATGTAATCCGGATAGGAATACGCCCCAATGAGTTTATCCCTTTTACAGACATGATACGCGGCGATATTGAATTTGACACCAATAATGTCGATGACAAAGTTTTGCTAAAAGCAGATGGTATGCCTACGTACCATTTAGCAGTTGTGGTAGATGATTTTTTAATGAAGATAACCCATGCTTTTCGTGGTGAAGAATGGCTGCCCAGCGCACCTGTGCATATTTTATTATGGAAGTATTTATTTGGTTTAGATAAGATGCCGCAATGGGCACATTTACCATTAATATTAAAACCCGATGGCAACGGAAAGCTAAGCAAAAGGGATGGTGACCGCCTGGGGTTTCCAGTTTATGCAATGGATTGGCCAGACCCTGTTAACAATGAAATAACAAAAGGCTTTAAGGAAATTGGCTTTTTACCCGAAGCATTTATAAACCTCTTAGCCGTATTAGGCTGGAACGATGGCACAGCGCAGGAAATTTTTTCGATGGAAGAATTGATAGAAAAATTCAGCATTGAAAAAGTACATAAAGGCGGCGCCAAGTTCGATTTTGAAAAAGCAAAATGGTTTAACCACGAGTGGATCCAAAAATTGGATGTGAACAATTACGCAGCAAGAGTAAAAGCTATTTTTGAAACAAACGGTATTACTATAAACAATAATGCTTATTTTTTAAAGGTGATGGAGCTTGTTAAAGGGCGCTGTACTTTATTACCAGATTTTTTTACCCAGGGAAGTTTCTTTTTTGAAGCACCGGCTACTATTGATATCGATGCTATCAAACCAAAATGGGATGATAAGAAAAACATGTTTTTTATGGAACTGATTAAAGCATGGCAGCTTAGCACACTTTGGGAAGCAACAGATATAGAAACATCTTTTAAAGAATTAGCAGCAGCCAACACTTTAAAAACGGGCGAGCTTATGTTGCCATTACGCATAATGTTAGTAGGCGAAAAATTTGGGCCGGGTGTTTTTGAAATTGCCGCTGCCATTGGTAAAGAAGCAACAATAACAAGGATAGTACATACCTTATCTTTACTGCAATAAACAACTGCTATAATATGAATAGGCCCATACGAGTACTGGTAGCCAAGGTTGGCCTTGATGGGCACGACCGTGGCGCCAAAATTATTGCCACCGCATTAAGGGATGCAGGCATGGAAGTAATATATACTGGCCTGCGCCAAACGCCTGAAATGGTGGTTAACGCTGCATTGCAGGAAGATGTGGATGCAATAGGCATTAGTATATTAAGCGGGGCGCACAATACTATTTTTCCTAAAGTTATAGCCCTGATGAAGGCAAAAGAAATGAACGATGTGCTATTAACCGGCGGCGGCATTATACCTCAGGATGATATGAAAGCCTTGAACGATTTAGGCGTAGGGAAATTGTTTGCCCCAGGCGCCACTACTACAGAAATAGCTGACTACATAAAAGATTGGGTAAAAGCGAATAGAAGTTTTTAAATTCGGCATGAAAAGAGAAATCAAAATATTTAAATTTTTGGAGGAGCAGGAAATGTATTTTCTGGCATATTTTTTTATAAGACTCCATCTGAAAGGTTGAAAGCTCTTGCAAACCTTCAAAAACTAAATAATAAAGATTTTCTAATCCCTTCGCAACGAAAAATCACCCTTCAAAAACATTTTCGATGGACATAGAACATCCTGAATTCCTAAATTTTTTAAAATGTGCCAAGGAAAATAAATTAAGGGATTTATGTATCGGCGGCTACACAGTAAATTATTATGGGTTTTATCGTATGACGGAAGATTTCGGACGTATGGATAGCACCGACCAATCAAAATAAAGATTTTTTTTTAACCCGATGCTATGCATGGGGTATGCAGAATCAGAATTTGAGGATATAAAAAAAGAAGATTTCACTACTTACTTTATGTGTTCTCTTGTAGGTAGGCCAAATGTAATTGATGTACTGATAATCGTACATCATTCAATTGATTATGAAGAAGCCGAAAAAACTAAAAATGTTTTATGAAATTATACCAGGCTTATACATGAACATGGTTCCATACAATTTTTTAAAAGATATGAAACTAGGCACATAGAGACAAGGATTTATGAGACATTTCTCAATTAGAAAAATTAAGGAACAACAGATAAATAACCACCAATGTACACTACACTTATTACCACTTTAGTTGATGGCATTTTTACTATTACCATTAACCGCCCAGAAAAATTAAATGCCCTAAATGCTACGGTATTTTTAGAGCTTGATAAAGCCATTGATGAAGTGTACAATACTGCAGGGATAAAGTCGGCAATTGTTACCGGTACTGGCACTAAAGCATTTGTTGCTGGCGCAGATATTACCGAGTTTGACGGATTAAGCAAAGAGCAGGCAATGGCATTATCCAAAACAGGGCAGGATGTTTTTTTTAAGATTGAAAATAGCAAAAAGCCCATTGTTGCAGCGGTAAATGGCTTTGCTTTAGGGGGCGGATGCGAGCTTGCAATGGCCTGCCATTTTAGGCTGGCAAGCGATAACGCAAAATTTGGCCAGCCAGAAGTTAACCTGGGATTGATACCCGGTTATGGCGGCACACAACGCTTAACACAATTGGTAGGCAAAGGCAAAAGCATGGAACTGCAAATGACCGCCGCGCTAGTAGATGCCAGTGAAGCTTTAAGGCTTGGATTGATTAATCACATAGCCACGCCCGAAAATTTACTGGAAAAAACTATAGAAATACTAAAAGTAATCCAATCAAAAGCGCCCATTGCCATTGGCAAAGTGATTGAATGCATCAATACCGCCGTAGTAAATGAAACAGGCAAAAGTGGCTATAATAAAGAAGTACAAGCCTTCGGCGACTGCTTTGCCACAGAAGATATGAAAGAAGGCACTACTGCTTTTCTAGAAAAAAGGAAAGCAAATTTTATTGGCAA
Source organism: Ferruginibacter sp. (assembly GCA_025351645.1). Classification (GTDB taxonomy): domain Bacteria; phylum Bacteroidota; class Bacteroidia; order Chitinophagales; family Chitinophagaceae; genus Ferruginibacter. Next base: position 28,853 of record JANXVN010000214.1, on the reverse strand, counting down.
ATAATTCATTGTTCCTACGGCCTTGTAAAAATTGAAAGCCTACCAATCAGACGAGGGCGTCAGATTGGTAGGCTTTCAATTTTTACACCAATAAGTTTAGCTGCTACTTCCTTTATTCTTTTTCTATCAGCTTTTCATTAATTAAATAAGCCTCTATTTCTGCAATTTTTACAACAGCTTTACTATCAATAATTTTTAGTGAGATACCATCCGCTTCAACTGCATTAAATGTTATTATTCTTTTATGCCCGATTGTAGTTCCAGTTAAAATATCAACTTTACCATTTACTTTTAGTTGTATTTTAAACTTTATAACAGACTGCCCATCTTTAACAAATTCCTTTAGTACAATACAATTTATCTTTTCAGGCTTGTTAAAATGCAGTTGTAAATTTTCTTTGCCATTATCTTTTATCGTAGCAAATGTGTTGGCATTATTATCATTAAACCCCTTTTTATTTGCAATTGCTTGTATACAAAAATTATTTTTAAAACTTTCTTCCCTTAGCTTTTTAAATCCTACCAATGCAACAGAATCAATGTCGGTAATAATACCTCTCCTATCTGGCGGTACGTTCAACAATAAGGTTGCGCCACGGCCAACAGATTTAAGGTATAAATCAAATAATTTTTCCGGGGATTTTACTTTATCATCATCTTCTTTATGGTAAAACCAGCCCGGGCGTATGCTTACATCGCACTCCGCAGGTATCCAAAATTTGCCGTTGATATTGCCTGCATTCAGCGTATCTGTGCTTGGCGCATCCTTGCCAGCACTATATCCTACGGTATCTAACGTATTCCAATTGGTTTTGCCTGCTATGCCATTTTCGTTGCCTACCCACCTTATTTGCGGCCCAATATCACTAAACACAACTGTATTAGGCGAAAGCTTTTTCACGGTTTCTTTAAACCTGTTCCAATCATAAATTTGCTTTTTACCGTTTGGCCCCTCGCCGTTGGCCCCATCCCACCATAGCTCGCATATAGGGCCGTAATTAGTAAAGATTTCAGTTATCATTTGTACAAATACATCGTTGTACTTCGGCGTTCCATAAGCAGGGTTATTCCTATCCCACGGGGAAAGATAAACACTGAATTTTAGTCCATATTCTTTGCACGCAGCAGATAATTCTTTTAGCACATCGCCTTTGCCATCTTTCCATTTGCTTTCCCTAACGGTATGTGTTGAAAATTTACTTGGCCATAAACAAAAGCCATCGTGATGCTTTGCAGTAATGATGATACCTGATGCACCTGCGGCTTTGGCTACGCGGCACCATTGACGGCAATCTAAATTTGTTGGGTTAAATACTTCTTCTTTTTCTGTGCCTTCTCCCCACTCTTTATTAGTAAAGGTATTAGGGCCAAAATGTGTAAAGAGATAAAACTCCATATCGTGCCATTGCAGCTGCTGCGTTGTTGGCGTTGGTAATTGCGCTATCAGTAGTTGAATACTAAAAATAAAGATACAGGTGGCTGTAAAAGATTTCTTCATTGCTATGCTTGTTTTATAAAAAATTTACTGAGTATATAATAGTTAATATTTGTGTGCTTAATAGACGTTTTGAAGTTGCCCTTTTATGCGGCTAACCTGTTATTAAGTACCCTATTGCTAAGATAACTACAAACCATGCATATTTATAAAATAAAAGATGGTTTACTCTTCGATCAATAATCATAAAAGCCAGTTATTGTATTTCTGTAATTAACTTTACGGCGTACAATAAAAATATAAATCAATTAATATGGAATACAGGATTGAAAAGGATACCATGGGTGAAGTGCATGTACCGGCAGATGCATATTATGGCGCACAAACACAGCGCAGCATAGATAATTTTAAGATAGCGCAAGACATCAATAAGATGCCTAAAGAAATTATAAAAGCCTTTGCTTACTTAAAAAAAGCAGCCGCCCTTACCAACCTTGATGCAGGTATTTTGCCAAAAGAAAAAAGCGATTTAATTGGCAAAGCATGCGATGAGATACTGGAAGGAAAACTAGATAATTGGTTTCCGTTAGTAGTATGGCAAACGGGCAGCGGCACACAAAGCAACATGAATGTAAATGAAGTGGTGGCTTACCGCGGGCATATTTTAAATGGTGGCAAGCTGGATGATAAAGATAAATTTTTACACCCTAACGATGATGTAAATAAATCGCAGTCGAGCAATGATACTTTTCCTACCGCGATGCATATTGCGGCCTATAAAATTTTGATTGAAACTACCATACCCGGCATCGAAAAATTAAGGGATACACTGGCTGCAAAAAGCAAAGCTTTTATGGATGTGGTTAAAATTGGCCGTACCCATTTTATGGATGCAACACCATTAACCGTAGGGCAGGAATTTAGTGGTTATGTATCACAATTATCACACGGCTTAAAAGCTATAAAAAATACGCTGGCTCATTTAAGCGAGCTTGCGTTGGGTGGTACTGCTGTTGGCACAGGCATCAACACGCCAGAAAATTATTCGGAGAATGTAGCAAAGCACATTGCCGCTTTAACTGGCTTGCCTTTTATAACTGCAGAAAATAAATTTGAAGCCTTAGCCGCACACGATGCTATTGTGGAAACCCATGGCGCCTTAAAAATGGTAGCAGTTAGTTTAATGAAGATTGCTAATGATATCCGCATGCTATCTTCTGGCCCGCGTTCTGGTATTGGTGAATTGCATATTCCGGATAATGAGCCCGGCTCATCTATTATGCCTGGCAAGGTAAACCCTACGCAATGCGAAGCGCTTACAATGATTGCCGCACAGGTAATGGGCAACGATGTTACCATCGGCATTGGCGGCAGCAACGGCCATTTTGAACTGAATGTTTTTAAACCAGTTATGATATTTAATTTTTTACACAGTGCCCGCTTAATTGGCGATGGCTGTGTTTCTTTCAATGATAAGTGCGCTATTGGGCTGGAACCGATAGAAGCAAATATTAAAAAACACGTTGATAATTCATTGATGCTGGTAACATCCCTCAACACAAAAATTGGTTATTACAAAGCAGCAGAAATTGCGCAGAAAGCGCATAAAGAAGGTACTACCTTAAAAGAGATGGCCGTAAAATTAGGCTACTTAACGCCGCAAGAATTTGACGAATGGGTGATACCCGCCAACATGGTTGGCAAACTAAATTAAATGAAAAAGGGCATCCAATTGGATGCCCTTTTTCATTTAAAACATTTTACTACACACTAATAAACATCTAAATTTTAAACGGTGCTTTAATTTAAAATAAAATCACTTTAAGCACAAAATCGTTTTTTTTAAATTTATGTAAAACCAAAATATTGTTACTTCCGGCCTTGTTTATCTTACTTAGTATTTACTTAAAAAATAATAACGTAAAAAAAATCTTATAACACAGAAGCTGCTAACAAAAAATTCGCAAGGCATTTTTTTAAAATTTCAAATTTATTTTTTTAGGCATTTATAACCAATTAATTACTACTAGCTACGCAACCAAATTAGCTTCATAATGAAGTAAATGCAATCAATAGTTGGCAAGGCAAAATACTTATAATTATTAGGGTAAAGGCACTTTTAATTGGTAGGTAATTGTACTATAAACGCCTGTACTTATCGTTCAAAAAGCCGTAAAAACATCCCCTAAAATAAAAAAAACTACCATCCGGCAGCTGTTTAATTGTTAATAAAAAAAACAGGTACCCAAATAAAAAATTGGTTAAAATATATTTCAATAATACTCGTTATTAGTGCAATAAAGTAGCGTTGTTATTGAAAACATCTATTGTTATTAAAAAATAGGCTATGAAAATCCGGCCATCAAAAATTTATTCCCCTGAAACTATTTGCTTTTTGCAGCAGCCATCCCTATTTATATTTAAAATAGTATTGCCCTCTTATAGTAATAACATTTTCCGCAATTGCATAGCCACGTATAGTATAAAAAATACGGAAACAAAAAGTAGCTATTTTTTTAATAATAGTACTTTTAATGCCATGCATAAATGCTTTTACCCAATGCGTATTATGCTTCTATCAACAATGCATTACCTCTTACCAATAAAACTTTCGATTACCTCTAACCACTTTAACTATGAAAAAAACTTTACGCTCCACCACATTCGTCAGCTTGCTTATTTTGATGGGGCTGGTTAAACCCCTATCAGCCATAAGCCAGGTTGAAACAGGAAAAAGTTATACCAATATTTCTAAAGGTGCAACCGGCGGTACATTTGAGCCTGGCGATACCCTGGAGATACGGTCTGCCATTGCGGTAAGCAGCAAAGGAACCGTTAATTCTATAGATGAGGTGCGGTACAATGATAGCATCAGCAATGATTTTATTTACCTGCCTAATTCGTTAAAAATAATAACTAACGAAGGGCTTACTTTTCGTGCCTATACAGATGCTGCCAACGATGACAATGGCATGTACAATGCAGCTGCCAACAACCTTCGCATTAACCTTGGCAACACCGCTACCAATGCTATTGGTACCACTACTACCGCAGCAACAGGCGGCACTATAGTTAGTAGCGATAAGCCATCTTTTTATGGAGGTGTATGTATTATGGTTGCCTCTTTTAAAGTTAGGATAAACCCTGCATTGGCTTTTGGCACCATTATTACTTTACCGGGTGGCGCATTCAGGTATACCCAAAGCACCATTAAAAAAACAGCTGCTTTTACGGCTTACAAAATTGCGGTATTTAAAAATTTGGGTAGCTGTAATAATTTTATAGGTGCCAATGCTATTATAGAAAACAATGGTTCTTTTAACAGCGGCACCACACAAAACAGGTCAAACTCTGGCATTGTGCCCGGTTACACTTTTATTAATTTTAGCAGCGGCCAGCCTAATGATGGGTTCTATGGCATTGCCAATAATACCAGTGCTACTGGCGCTACTAATAATTCAGTTGCTGTACCCAATGCATCCAGGGTTTTTTCGGTATGGGATATAATTGGTGACCATACAGGCGCAGCAAACCTTACTGCGGGCAATGCCCCGGCTGCTGTTGGCACTAATGGCGGCTATATGGCTATAGTAAATGCAAGCTATGCTACAAGCCCTGCTATACAACAAAATATTACCGGGCTTTGTACAAATACCTATTATGATTTTAATGCCTGGTTTAGGAACATTTGTTCCAAATGCTCTTGCGATTCTAACGGCAAAGGTTCATCTAATCCATCATCAGGTTTTAATGGCCCTTATCCGCCAGGCGTAAAGCCTAACCTTACTTATCAGTTAGATGGCGTTGATTATTATACTACCGGCGACTTGCCGTACACTGGCCTTTGGGCTAAAAAAGGCTTTACCTATTTTACCGGCCTAACACAAACAGCTTTTACGCTCACCATCCGTAATAATTCGCCCGGGGGAGGCGGCAACGATTGGGCCATAGATGATGTGTCGTTAGCTACCTGCGAGCCGGATGTAGATTTAAATATTACGCCGGTATTGCTTGGTTGCGGAGGTACCCAGGTAGATTTTAGGGTTACCGTTAAATGCTATTTTCCTAACTATACTTTTTTTAAATGGCAACGAAGCATCGATGGTGGCAGCACCTGGGATGATACTGGCGTAAGCGGCACTGGCTCTCCTACACTTACAAATGGGCAATGGAGCTATGTTGCCACCTACCCTTCGTTTATCGTTCAACTAGCGGATAGTGGAAGCCGCTACAGGGTTGTTACCGCAACCGGTGCAGACAACCTTGCCAGCAGCAGCTGCAGCTACAGCAACAATAAAAGCACCATGCTTAAAATTCTAAATTGTTCAAAAGTATTACAAGTGCAATTAACGGATTTTAACGGCCAGCTCATCAACAAAAAAAGCAGCCTGCAATGGATAAGCAGCAGCGAAAAAAATATTAGCCATTATGAAATAGAGAAAAGCACAGATGGAAAAAGTTATTATAAGATTGGCGTAGTTAAAGGGCGAAATAGCAATAGTACATCCATCTACAGCCTTATTGATGAAGAGGAAATTATTGCCGCAGCTTACTACCGTTTAAAAATGATAGATATGGATGGCTTGTTTAAATACAGCGACATTATTTTATTAAGCAACAAAAAAGCAGTTTTTGCCGTTGCTGAAGTAAGCAACCCATTCCATAATTCCGTTAATATAGCTTACACGCTGCCTAATGCAGGCAAAGTAAATTTTAGCATTGCAGGTATGTATGGAAAAATTGTTTACAGGCAAACTATCGATGGCAAAAAAAGCCTTAACAATAGTAAGCTTGATGGGCTTGAAGCCCTTGCACCAGGTATGTACGCTATCACTATTTTTTATGAAAATATGGCCATCACTAAACGGATAGTAAAGCTGTAATAGCAAGGCTGGCAATAATAAATTATTGCCCAAACTAAAAAGCTTTGTGCGGCATTGTTGTGTCACTCCCTTGTACAAAAATAGCTATGAGGGGCTTTTGCCACCATGCAGGCACAGGCACAGCCAACTGCATTTATACGTATATTTTATGGGCAGTTTAAAAAGAAGACAAGCTAAATTTAATTGATAGCCCTAATAAAATGGAGTGTACTGATATTACTTTAGAAGCTAAAAATTAGTAACGAGAAACAAAAAACACCAAACAATAAACTACAGTACCTGTACATCATCGTTTACCACCGCATTGGTTTCTACCGTATCGTACGGCTTGTTATCTACTTGCTTAAAAAATCTCTTCTGAAAAATTAAAATAGCTATCACGCCAGTTGAGATGGATGCATCTGCAAGGTTAAATATCGGGCGAAAAAATGTAAACTCATCACCTCCCCAAACAGGCACCCATTTTGGAAAATGAACATCGTGAATTATGGGGAAGTAAAGCATATCTACCACTTTGCCATGTAAAAAACTAGCATACCCTTGCTTAGGAAACATTGCAGCTAAATGGCCGGGATAGCTTTCTTCAAAAAGTAAACCGTAAAACATGCTATCTATTAAATTGCCCAATGCGCCCGCAAAAATTAATGCAGCACAAATTATAAAGCCTTTGTGGTATTTCTTTTTTATAATGCTGCCAAGGTACCATACCCCAAATATTACCGCAGCCAACCTAAATAAAGTAAGCAATATTTTGCCTGCCTGGCCGCCAAATTTCCAACCGTAGGCCATGCCTTCATTTTCTACAAAATATAGCTGGAACCAGTTGCCCACAACATTATGCGAGTCCCCTAATAAAAAATGAGTTTTAATGTACACCTTAAGCGCCTGGTCGGCAAGTACAACTAAAAGGATAATAAGTGCTACGTTTCTTGATTTCATAATAGGCTGCAAAGATAATTCCCTATCTTTTAAAGGGGTTACATAATTTGTTTTTTTATTGTAAGCTTTTTTGCCGGGAAGGCGATAAGGGGTTTTGGTATAGCAACCAAGGCAGTAAGCAGTACATATTTTTTCAAGTAATTTTTTACCAGTTATGCGGCACGCAATTTTAAGGCAAGTTATAAAAGCAAAATGTGCGTTATCTTAAAAATAAAATCGCCTTACCGCCTTACCGTTAAATTCTCTTAAAAGCTATTCTTCATAATAAACCCTTTTTACCCTTTGGGATATGCCCGTTAATATCTCGTAGGGTATTGTCTGTGCCCATTCTGCCACATCATGTACAGATAAAGCTTCTCCAAAAATTATTACTTCATCTCCTTCTTCAACCGCTTTACCGGTAATATCCACCATGGTCATATCCATACAAACCACGCCCACAACGGGCATAAGGCTACCGTTTACCCAAACTTTGCCGTTACCATTGCTTAAAGCCCTTGGGTAACCATCGGCATAGCCAATACGCACAGTGGCAATTACCGAGTCTTTAATAACAATGCCTTTTCTGCTATAGCCAACTGTTTCGCCTGCTTTTACTTTTTTTATTTGCGAGATGGTGGTTTTTAGTGTGGTAACATTTTTCAATTTTTGTTGCATTTCAGGGCTACTATCTATGCCATACAAACCAATTCCCAAACGAACCATATCCAACTGCAAATTTTTATGGCGGTGAATGGCGGAGGTATTGCCAATATGTTTTATAAACGGATAACCGACCACCTTTTGCAAGGCATCGCAGCTTGTTAAAAAGATGCTGGCCTGTGTTTGGGTAAAGCCATCATGCTCCGCTGCATCGCTACCAACTAGGTGAGAGAAAACAGACTGCACTTTAAAGGCGGCAGATAATTGAAGTACTTTTAATAATGCGGGTATATCTGTCGCCTCAAAGCCCAGGCGATGCATGCCTGTATCCAGCTTTATATGTACAGGGTAATTGGTAATGCCATTCTGTAACAAATATTGTTCAAAACCGGATAGTATCTGAAACGAAAATAGCTCTGGTTCGAGGTTATATTGTACCATTAAATCGTACGTTACTTCTTCAGCATTCATTACCATAATAGGTAGCGTTATGCCGGCCTTGCGCAGTTCCACGCCTTCATCTGTATAGGCAACCGCCAAATAATCTACCTGCTGAAATTGTAGCAGGTTAGCAATTTCAAAACTACCGCTGCCATAACTAAAAGCTTTTACCATGGCCATTACTTTAACGCCGGGGTTTAGTAATTGCTGGTACTGCTTTAGGTTATAAGTTATGGCATTAAGGTTTATTTCAAGTATTGTCTGGTGTACTTTTTCTTCCAGTAAATGGCTTATCTGTTCAAATTCAAATACCCTGGCTCCTTTCAACAAAATCGTTTCATTATAAAAATGAAACGTATAAAATTGCTGCTTAAAATCGGTGGTAGAAGCAAAGAAAAAAGATTGCGGTATATTTTTAAAAGCTTCTTGCTGCTTTGAAATTTCCGGGCCGATGCCAATGAAACGATTAATATTATTTTGTTGTAAAATGGCAGCTACATCAGCATACAGTTCATGGCTGTTTTTGCCAGATTGTAAAATGTCGCTCAATATTAATGTACGGTTAGGATGTTGTTGCTGCTGGGCTAAAAAGTCCAGCGCAATGGTCAATGAATTTATATCTGCACTATAACTATCGTTGATGATAGAGCAATTGTTGACGCCTTGCTTAAGCTCAAGCCGCATTTCAACCGCCCTTAATTGTTGCATCTTTTCTGCAATGAGGGCATCATCTATTTTTAAATGCAGCAATACGCACCAGCAGGTAATAGCGTTTTCAATAGCTGCTTCATCTGTAAAAGGGATAGTGATGCTGATGAAACGATCAATATCCGTTGCCCTTTGGTCGTTGGCATATATTATGGTGTATTCATGTTTTTTTTCTACAGATATGACCTGCAAATGTGCCTTTGTATTTTTGCTCCACGAAAAAAGTTGGAACGCATCGTTGTGCCGCACATTGTTTGCGAACGTGCTTACAGCTGCATTTACATCAGGGCCGTCAGCACAGTAGATCAATAATTCTGCATGCAAAAAAAGCTTTAGCTTTTCATTTATTTTTTGCCGTATGTTGAGGAAGCCCTCACTATGCGCTTGCCCGATATTAGTGAATACGCCTATGGTAGGCTCAATAATTTTTTCTAAATGCTGCATCTCATTGGGCTGAGAAATACCCGCTTCAAATATACCTAACGTATGCCTTTTATTCATTTGCCAAACACTAAGCGGCACACCAATTTGCGAGTTATAACTTTTAGGGCTTCTTACAATATTGTAATTATTACTTAATAATTGGTACAGCCATTCCTTTACAATTGTTTTGCCATTGCTGCCTGTAATGCCAATTATTGGTATGGCAAATTGTTTTCGGTGATGGGCAGCAAGTAATTGCAAGGCTTGCAGCACATCGCTTACTAATAAAAAATTAGCCGCCGGGTATTGCGCTAACGCTTGCTCAGCAATGGCTTCATCTACCACAAAATTAATTACTCCTTTTTGGTACAGCTCTTTTATAAATGAATCCCCATTTCTTCTTGGGCCGCCAAGCGCAAAAAATAAAGAGCTTTCTGGAAATAATAATTTACGGCTATCTAATAAAATGTGCAGCACTGGAAAATCTTCCCTTTGCTGCAACCAATCGGCTTTTATTATTTGCGCAATTTGAAATATAGTATACAAGTAATTTTTTTAAAGGGATGAATGATTAATGGACAGCATCCTGCGCCTCATTTTTTTTATGCCAGATAGAATAAAAAATAGACCCGCTTATACAAACCACAATTACCAATAAGGAGATGCTGGTAGGCATGTGTACCCATTTATTTATCAGCATTTTTACGCCGATAAATAGTAATACAATAGCAATGCCTTGCTGCAAGTAATTAAATTTATTAGCGGCTCCTTGTAATAGAAAAAAAAGGCTTCTTAAGCCAAGCACTGCAAATATGTTAGAGGAGTAAATAAGCATTTTTTTTGTGGGGTCGGGAATGATAGAAAATACCGCCGGTATAGAATCTATTGCAAAAACAATATCTATCAAGCCCAGCATAACCACTACCATGGCTAAAGTAGTAAAGAATACTTTTTTATTTTGTACAATTAAAAAGCGGCCTTTCGGTTCCTGGTCGGTAGTGCGCATAATTTTTTTCAATACTTTTAAAGCCCAATTTTTTTCTGGCTGAAATTCACTTTGGTCATCACTTTTAAACATGTTTATAGCGGTATAAACTAAAAATACGCCGAAGATATACATCACCCAATCGAACCTTGCAACTAGTGTGGTGCCAATGGCAATAAAAATAATACGAAAAATAATTGCCATTAAAATACCCAGCAACAATACACGGGAATAATTAATTGGCTTTACTTTAAAGAAATTAAAAATGATGATAAACACAAAAATATTATCAATAGATAGCGACCATTCTAAAAGGTAGGCCGATATGTAAGATATAGCATCAGTTTTACCATTCCCGCCTTCGTTAAGCACCCAAATAAAAGTGCAAAAAGCCAATGACAAAAATACCCAAAAACATGTTTGTATAAGGGCAGTCTTTAAGGTTACTATATGGTTTTTTTTACTGAGCAGGCCAAGGTCAAAAACTAAGGCCACTAAAATTACGGCACAAAAAACCAGGTATATAATTTCCGTTTTATCCATTGTTTTTATTTAGTGTATTTTCTTTTACGCCACCATTGGTAGCCAAAGCCAAACAAGCATACTAGTAAAATAGGCGCGGCTATATTTACCATTTGCCATAACGAACGCTGGGCTTGTGTGTTTTGTACATCTAATAAACGAAGCGTATAGTCTTTCGCCCTTGCATCTAAGATATTGTTTTTATTGGCAAGATATTCAGTACAATTTAAAAAGAAATCTTTATTGGCATATTGAATTTTGGTGAATTTATTGGTACCCATCGGCAAAGGGCCTACGGTTTCTGAAACTTGGTTTAGTACAATATCAGCATCTGCCACTACTATTACTTTGCCTGGCGCATTGCTTTCTTTTGCAAAGGTGAGGTTATAGTTTTTTAATGTGTCTAGTTGTGCCTGGCTGGCACGGTTAGCGTACATGCTTTTAAATTTCCCTTCCAGCAAAACGGCCACTGGTATGTTTTTACGGTTAAACCTGGTTATGTCTTCAATGGTCTTTAAACTATTTAATTCAATCCTTGCGGGCGTAGGCAATGTGTACGCATTTGTAGAAGACGATAACAGTATCGTTTTAGTAATGCCTGTTGCCTCAACCGTATCGATAGAATTTGCAAACTGCCCTAACACATCTGCTTCGTTTTTTACAATAGCGTTATCAGAACCGGGCTGCAATAAAGGCGCATAAGGCCAGGGCAACAATTGCTTTTGGCTTTGCCCTCCTACCGAGCCTACTTCTACGGGTATTTTATCGCAATGCTTATCAGCAATCAAATCGGTATTTATCCGCACACCATATTTAAAAAGTAGGTCGTTTATATTAAGGTCTCTTGAGTACGTAATCAATTCGCCATTTTGCAGGCTATCCCTTTCTGCATACAGTACATCCATAAAAAATAATAAACACCCGCCATTCATTACATATTGGTCTAGCTTAAATTTATCATCGTCACTAAATTTTTCAGTAGGCTTTACAATTACAATGGTGGAGTATTCCGGTTTTAAAAATGGCTGCGACCTCACATTTACAGTATCTACAATAAAATTTTTGCCAAGCGTTTCAAACACATCGTTTACAGGTAAAAAATTGTAAGGGGGTTCGCCATTGCCATACGCATACGCTACAACAGGTACCTCTTTTTGGGTTAATTTTTGGATGGCATTGGCAAATTTATATTCCAATAAAGCTTCTGCGCTGTTTAAAGTTTGTTTGTCTAAAACATCATCTGAATTAAACACATTTTTTTGCACCTGCCCTTGCAGTAAATCGATGGCAATTGTTCGACCACCATACCTGATAACTGCTCCTGGAAAAATTTGGCGCTGGTTTTTCCCTTCGCCTTCTTTTACCTGAACCTGCTGGTTTGTAGGGCGCAAACCGAGGCTAACAAGCGAATCGAAAACATTTGCTTTTAAGGAATCATTCAGCCCTTCGCCAGGCAACTCGAATTTATATTGTATTTTATTTCCACCTTGATCTTTAAAATTTTCCAGCAATTCTTTGGTGGTGGTAGATAATTTTTTGAATTCGGATTTTATATCCCCGGTTAATAAAACAGTTATATCAACTGTGCTATCCAGATTTTTTAAAATAGATTCTGTGGAATGCGAAAGCGTAAACCGTTTTTCATCCGTAAGGTCTATCCTTGTGTGATATTTCGACCCTAACCAGTTAAGCGTTATTAACAGCACAATTGCTAATGGCAACCAAATTTTAGTACTAATTATTTTATTAATAAATTTCATGAATAATTGGTTAACGCTTACGCAGGTTTTGCACAGTTACTAAAAGAAACAAACATATAAGGCTTATGAAATAAAGGACATCCCTACTATCCAGCACCCCACGGCTAATGCTGCGGTAATGAAAATCGATGCCAACCATTTCAATATAATAATCTGCCCCGCCTAAAAAAAGGGGTAATTTACTTATCGCATTAAAACCAAAATAAAGCACCAGGCAAACAAATGCACTTACCAAAAAAGCCACTACAGCGTTATTGGTAAAGCTGCTGCAACAAAGGCTTATAGCAGCAAATACTGCAGCCAGTAAAAACAATCCAATGTAACTGCCTGCAATACCACCGCCATCTATGGTACCGGCGGCACTTAAACTTTTGATAGTAAAGATGTAGATGAACGTTGGTATTATTACAAAAAGCATTACTGCTAAAATAGAAAAATATTTGCCAGCCACTATTTGCCAGTTAGATAAGGGCTTAGTTTTTAAAATTTCAAAAGTACCCGTCTTAAATTCTTCAGATAAGGAACGCATGGTAATTGATGGCACTAAAAAAATTAATATCCAGGGAGATAATTCAAAAAACTTATCCAGCGTTGCGTACCCGAAATCAAAAAGGTTGCTATCTTTTAAGACAAACAAAAAAATACCATTAACTAATAAAAAGAGGATAATGGCTATATAACCGGTAAGGTTACTAAAAAATTGATGTAGCTCTTTTTTACAAATACTCCACATAGGCATAAAATTGGTGCAATTTACTATTTAGGTAATTAGAAATATAGGTTTTAAGTAATAGTAAATTATAAAATCACATAACCACAAATTATTTTCAATAGCTATTTTGAAATTAATATTGATAATTATCATTTAAACGGTAAAATAAACCGATAAAAGGTTAAGTTTTTCTTTTAAACAAAATAAATCTTCAAATAATTTGTTTTTACATGCAGCATTTTAAAACAGTCAGTTGTCTATGTAAAAGATAAGTTATTTAATAATCTGATTTTAGCTTTCTTTTACCATTACAATACAACTTTAGAGAAAGTTTGCTTTAGTGAAAACTAAACATTCAAATAAAAATTTACATACGTCGTTTACCAAAACCGACTGCACAATCCCGCTCTTAGGCGGGATTTTTTATTTTAATGATTTTATTAGGGCTACAAAAAAGCCCGTTTCAAAAGAAACAGGCATCGCTAATATAGTTAACCATTAAAAAATTATACTGCAAAACTTTCTCCGCAGCCACAACTACGGCTGGCATTGGGGTTATTAAAGTAAAAGCCTTTACCATTTAGCCCATCGCTAAATTCTAGTTCTGTATTTACTAAATATAAAAAACTTTTTAAGTCGGTTACAATCTTAATTCCTTTGTCTTCAAAAGCCTGGTCCATTGGTTTTTGTTCATTGTCGAAATCCATTTTGTAACTAAGCCCACTACAACCACCACCCACCACGCCAACCCTTAAAAAATAAGATGGGTCTTCGCCTAGGCCTGCATCTTTCATCAAATTAATAACTTTGCTTTTTGCCTTGTCACTGATATATATAGCATTATCACCTCCCCTACCTTCCGAAAGAGAGTTTTTAGCATCTGCAATTGCAGGACTACTTTCCATATTTAATGCAACATTATCCATTTTTAAATAATCTTTAAAATTTAAGGCTTTAATGGCCCTGCTTAAAGGGGTTTGTAAAAGCTATTAATGAACTACACTTTCTTCGAACTTGATCGCTTCCTTACCGTTTTTTACCCGGTAATCGTTTATTGCTGCTTTAATTGCATCTTCTGCTAAAACAGAACAATGGATTTTTACAGGAGGAAGATTTAATTCTTCAACAAAATCCATGTTGTCAACTGCAAGCGCCTGGTCAATACTTTTTCCTTTAAGCCATTCTGTAGCCAAAGAAGAAGAAGCAATGGCAGAACCGCAACCGAAAGTCTTAAATTTTGCATCTGTTATCATGCCTGTTGCATCATCCACTTCAATTTGCAAGCGCATAACGTCGCCACATTCTGGGGCGCCAACTAAGCCAGTACCAACACTTTTGCTACTTTTATCAAGCGTACCAACATTTTTCGGGTTGGTGTAATGATCAATAACTTTATCTGAATATGCCATTTTTTTTAATTTTATAATGTGCTAATTAGCCAATGTGCTAATTCCTAAATATTGTTAACTTATCCTATTTAATAATGATATCCTAAACTATGGCTGTTTAATTAGCTAATTAGGTAATTGTATTAGTGAGCTGCCCACTCAATTGAATCCAAATCAATGCCTTCTTTATACATTTCCCAGAGTGGGCTCATTTCTCTTAACTTTAAGACTGTTTCACTTATTGCATTGATGGTATAATCAATTTGCTCTTCGTTAGTAAAACGGCCTAAGCCAAAACGTAGTGAACTATGCGCCAAATCATCTCCCAAGCCTAAAGCTTTTAAAACGTAAGAAGGTTCCAAAGATGCTGAAGTGCAAGCTGAGCCTGAACTTAGGGCAATATTTTTATTAAAGCCCATCAATAAGCCTTCGCCTTCAACATGCTTAAAAGAAATATTAGTTACATGTGGCAAACGATGTTCAGTGCTGCCATTGATGTAGGCCTCTTCTAATTTCATCAATTCTGTTTCCAGCTTATCCCTTAATATGCTTATTCTTTTTGTATCTGCTTCCATTTCCAAACGGCATAGCTCGCAAGCTTTACCGAAACCAACAATACCGGGTACATTTAAAGTACCGCTACGCATGCCTCTTTCATGGCCGCCGCCATCCATTTGGGCTGTTACTTTTACCCTGGGGTTTTTACGGCGTACATATAAGGCACCAATACCTTTGGGACCATACATTTTATGTGCAGTAAACGCCATTAAGTCAATACCATCTTTATTTACATCTACCGGTATTTTACCAACAGCCTGAACCGCATCAGAAAATAACAATACACCATGCTTTTTTGCAATAGCGCTAATTTCCCTTATTGGCTGAACGGTACCAATTTCATTATTGGCATACATAATGGCAATAAGGATTGTGGTTGGCTTTATAGCAGCTTCCAGTTCTTTTAAATCGATTAAGCCATCTCTTTTAACCTGCAGGTAAGTTACCTCGCCGCCTGTTTTTTCAATGTGCTTGCAGGTATCTAAAACTGCTTTGTGCTCTGTTGTTGCTGTAATTATATGATTGCCTTTGCTGGCATACATTTCATACACGCCTTTTATACCGAGGTTATCGCCTTCGGTAGCCCCACTGGTAAAAATGATTTCTTTAGGGTCGGCACCTATTAATTTTGCTACCTGCTCACGTGCATAATCTACTGCTTCTTCAGCTTCCCATCCAAACGGATGGTTACGGCTTGCGGCATTTCCATAATGCTCCAAAAAGTAAGGTGTCATTGCTTCCAGAACCCTGGGATCCATCGGTGTGGTGGAGTTGTTATCTAAATATATAGGGAGTTTTAACATAATAATTTGTTTGTGAATATAACACGAAATTACTACAAAAGGTTCTATTTTTAGCTTACTAATCAATCATTACCTGTCAATTTCCTTATTTCACAAATTACAGGTAAATAAATATTATTTTTATGCTTGAGATAGACCATATTGGTATTGCTGTAAATAGTTTATCAACTTCTATTCCGTTGTTTGAAAAACTGCTAAATAGTCAGTGTTACAAAATGGAAAAGATAGATAGTGAAAATGTTACTACCGCTTTTTTTAAGACTGGCGAAACAAAGCTTGAGTTACTGGAAAGTAGTACGGACGATGGAATTATTGCAAAATACATTGCTAAAAAAGGAGAAGGCATACACCACATTGCTTTTGAAGTTGCAGATATTTTTGTTGAGATGGAAAGGTTGAAAGGCGAAGGCTTTACTTTATTGAGCGAGCAGCCAAAAGTTGGCGCTGATAATAAGCTGGTTTGCTTTTTACACCCGAAAGATAGTAATAGTGTGCTGATTGAAATTTGCCAAACACAAAATCAACCCCCATCCCCTTAAGGGGGTAATTTTACAAGTTCACTTTTACTTGTAAAGTTTAACTTTTTCCAATAAACTTGCCGATTTCAGCATACCATTTGCTTTGGGTGCGCCCCATGAGGCATAATAAAGGCTGCCTGAAAAATAAAAGTACAAAAGTATAGGCTCCCCACCCTCCAAAGTATGGTTCCAGACTCTGCGAATTGCTAAAACTTTATAAATTCGAATGCTCCTAGAACCCTCCTTTGGAGGGCTGGGAGGCTATAGCTACTGTATTGGGGCGGGGCAAAAATTGTATTTGTATTTTAAAAAGTTCTTTAAAAAAATTTTACTTCAAATAAGGGTTGTGCAACTTTTCTTCGCCGATGGTAGTGCTATTGCCGTGGCCGTTATGCACCACGGTTTCGTTTGGTAACACAAACAGCTTTTTACGGATGCTTGTAAGCAAAGTTTCATGGTCGCCACCGGGAAGGTCTGTACGCCCGATGCTGCGCTGAAACAATACATCGCCGCCAATTACAAAATTTTGTTTGCGGCAATAAAAACAAATGCTTCCGGGCGAGTGGCCGGGTGTTTCCAGTATTTCAAGTACATCATCCCCTAACTCAATTGTATCGCCTTCTTTTAATAAAATGAATTCGCCGGCATAATTATCAAATGGCATATTGTATTTTAAGCCCGAAGTAGGCGCAAATGACAATACCTCTTTTTCGTTTTCGTGCAGTTGCAAGGTTAAGCCGTAAGTTTCGGCTATAAATTTATTACCAAACACATGGTCTAAATGGCAGTGCGTATTCAATAGCATTACAGGCGTTAAACTATGGCTGGCTATAAATGATTGCAGCTGATCCTTTTCATCATCGAAATAACAGCCGGGGTCAATAATTAAACACTCCCTAAACTGATTGTATAAAACGTACGTATTTTCTTGTATGGGGCTAAAAACAAAAGACTTGATTTGAAACATTAGCATCAATTTAAATTAGAAAGGGATATTTTTATGATTGAGTCGAATAGAGTAATTTTATTATCAAATATTATTTAAAACATGGCAAAGTTGAGCAGAATATATTTTATAGCGCTGTATATTATATTTGTTGGCACTTTCACCTCATCTGCGCAGGTAAATGCGGTAGAGTTTGGCAAAAACAGAGTGCAATACAAAAAGTTCAAATGGCAATATTATCAAACCAAAAATTTCAACACTTATTTTAACCAAAACGGGCAGGAGCTTGCCAAATTTGTGTTGCAGGTGGCGGAAGAAGAATTACCCGCTATTGAAACTTTTACGGAATATAGCATGCAACGCCGGGCGAATATTGTAGTATATAATGAATTTGCAGACCTGCAACAATCTAACATTGGGCTAGGGCAAGATTGGCAAAGCACCAGTGGCGGTACCAAGCTGGTAAATAATAAGATGGTAGTATACTTTAACGGCGACCATGCCAACCTGCGCAAACAAATTAAAGAAGGGATTGCCCGTATTTTAACAGACAACCTTTTATTTGGCGAAGACCTTGGCGAAGTGGCAGGCAACCAGGCTTTACTTGATTTACCAAAATGGCTTACTGATGGTTATGTTGCTTTTACCGGAGAAAATTGGAGCACGTCTCTAGATGATGAATTAAAGAGCGAGGTACTGAGTGGCAATTATAAGAATTTTCATCAGTTTGCTTTTGAAAAGCCGGAACTTGCCGGACATGCTTTTTGGTATTATATTGAAGAAAAATATAAAAAAGAAAATGTAACTTATTTACTTTACTTGGCAAGAGTTTATAAAAATTTAAACCGAGCCTGCCAGCAGGTTTGCAAACAAAAATTTAAAGGCGTCCTGGCAGATTTTATGGAGTTTGAAGAGGATAAATATTACAAGGATATTACCCGCAGGAAACCTTACCCGAAAGGAAATTATATTGAAAGCTTCGACATTAATAAAAGGCAGGATTACTACCGTATTAACGTAAACCCCAACAAAAGAAATAACTCTTTTGCAGTAGTTGAATTTAAAAAAGGCATTGTAAGCTTAAAGCTGAGCGAAGATTTTGATTATACCACATTGTTGAAATATGGTGTACGCAGCTATCAAAAAGAAACAAACCCTTACTACCCTATTATTGCGTGGGACCCCAAAGGCACAAGGCTTACTGTTGTGTATTCGCAGGAAGGAAAGCTTAAACTGTTTGTGTACGATTTAGTTACCCGTGTAAAATATCCTAAGCTTGACCTTACGGAAGATTTTCAGCAGGTACAGGATATAAAATACATGTTGGATAGCAAGACCTTATTAGTAAGTGCCGTAAAAAACGGGCATACAGATATTTTTACCTTAGATCTACAGACTGAAAAAGTAAAACAGATAACCAATGACGTGTATGATGATTTGGATGCAACATTTGTATCTTTTCCCGGAAAGACGGGCATTATTTTTAGCAGCAACCGCCCCAGCCCAAATGCTAAAACTGCAGATACTATTTTACCAAGCCATAACCGGTATAATATTTTTATGATAACCAATTTTGGTGGCAAGCCAGAGCTTAACCAGATTACACAATTATCTGATTTAAAGTATGGCAACGCACGGTACCCAACGCCTTATAACAGTAACCACTTTACTTTTATAAGCGATGAAAACGGGGTTGGCAACCGTTATGCCGGCTTTTTTACAACCAAAGCCGCAGGGTTAGATACACTTGTTTTGATTGGCGATGATATATTGCGCAACCCATCTTTAAAAGATGTGGATAGCACATTGAGGGCTTACAAAAAAACAGATGTGGATTCTATTGCCGTTGTAGCAGTATCGAAGGATTCTGTGTACACCTTCCCCTTAAGCAATTATGAAAGCAGTGTTGCAGAAAGCCGTATTGCAGGCGATAATAACCAGGTAAGCGAAGTAACAAGGCAAAGCGATGAAAAGACTTTGTACAAATTAAAGATTGATGAGAATACGCTGCGCAGGCGCAACATAACGGTACCGCCTACAGCTTATATGAAGCGGGTAATAATGACAGATAAGATTGGTGGAATGGAAATGAATAAATACGATAAGCCATTAAATGTTGATACAGCTAAAAAGAAAACTAATGTTTTTCAAAATGAATTTGGTGATGAGAAAGTAGACAGCAACCAAATTACAAAAATAGCCACCGCAAGCAGTACCAAAAACGATGTGTTGCACAAGGCAAGACTGTACGAGTATAAGCCGGTTAAATTTTATGCGGATTATGTTGGTGCAAGCCTTAATAATAATTTACTCATAAACCGTTACCAGCCTTATGCTGGCGGTAGTGGCCCTATAAACTTGGGGTCTACAACGGTAATAAATGGGTTGATTAAATTAGGTACATCGGAGTTGATGGAAGATGTAAAGATTACCGGCGCATTCAGGCTTTCTAGTAATTTAAAAGATAACGAATGGCTGATGAGCTATCAGAATTATAAAAGGAGGTTTGATTGGGGCGCTACTTATTACCGGAACGTAATTGAGGCTGATGCACAGATAAATACAAGTTATGCGGGCCCTGCAAGAATTTATACTAATCTTTACCAGGGAAACGTTGCTTATCCTTTTGATAACTCTAAAAGGCTGGCATTAACCTTTGGTGTTAGAAGCGATAAGTCGGTTTTGTTGAGTGATTTAAATAATCCCCAAAGTTTAAAAACCCCAGATTTAAAAAAACTTTATGCTACAACCCATTTAGAATATGTGTACGACAATACTTTAAACCCTACGCAAAATATATGGAACGGCTTACGGTATAAAATTTACGGAGATTGGAATACAGACATCAGCAAGGAAAAAGATAATAATGGAAAATATAATTTTAATTTTGGTGCAGATTTCCGTTACTACTATCCCATTTACCGCAACTTTATTTGGGCTGGCCGTGCAGCCGGCGATTTTAGCTGGGGCAACCAAAAAACAATTTATTATATGGGTGGCGTAGATAGCTGGATGATGTTTGGCAGCAATACAAAATCTGATGGGTCTGACAGGTATTTTAATACCCACAACCCCCCAGACCGTAATGTGGATTATGCTTTTCAAACCCTGGCAGAAAATGTAAGAGGATTTATACAAAATATTGCTAATGGCAATAATGCCATTGTTTTAAACAGTGAATTTAGGCTGCCGGTATTTACTACCTTTATTAACCGCCCTATTAATAATGCCTTTTTACGCAATTTTGAAGTAACACAGTTTACAGATTTAGGCACGGCCTGGAGCGGTGGCTTAAAAGGCATTGGCCGCCCGTCTATAATTTATGGCCTGCCTCCGGTACAAATAGAAAAGAAAGCTGGTGGCATTGGCCCATTTGCCGGTGGTTATGGCTTTGGCGCGAGAAGCACTTTATTAGGTTACTTTTTAAAAGTAGATGCTGCCTGGCAGATGAATGGGTTCTTTAAAGGAAAACCAATTTATTACCTCAGCATGGGGCTTGATTTTTAAAAGCAAAGTTTTTACATCAAACAATAAGTTTATTACCCGGTTCTTTTAAAAGGCCGGGTAATTTTTTTATGGCATAATACAGCAAGCTAAACAAACAGGTAAGTAATGCCGTTACGCCCCAGGTACGGTAATACTGTATAGGGAGTATACATGCCTTAGCAATTTCTGTTACTAAATTGAAAGGGTCAGCTATAATATCCCAGCTGTTCCATCTTGAAAACCTGCCTAAATAAACACCAAACGAGCCCAGGAAAATACATCCGATAATTAACCGGCCTACCACTACATCTCTTACAGTTCGCTGTAGAAATGTTTCTATATTAAACAAAGAAATAAATGCCATAATTAAACCGGTAATTGATGAAGTAAATAACAAAATAGCATCAAACCAAACCGGTGCACCTTGTTTACTTTCCTGAAGATGTACAAGGTCTGTTATAATGTATAAAGCATTAGGAAAAAATAATAGCCACGCTGATAGTAAAAAAAATATGGTTAATTTGGACATTGCTTTTCTTTTAATAAGCACTATACTTATTTGAAATGGTATCCACGCTAAAAATAAATTCCATAAAAGGAATATGTACCGCAAACTGCCCGAATAAATAACCCTGCAAGCAATCATTGCTAGTATAAACGCAATAAATGAAGCAATTATTTTTGTTGATGGATTAATTTTAATCATTGTTATAATTTTAGGAGATGTACTATTTTAGGGATGAAAATTATAGCACCTGCCACTACGCTTCCAATAGCGCAAACAAGTACAGCACCAGCACTAACATCTTTTATAAATTTTATGGCAGGATGAAATTCTTTTGAAATAATGTTGCACATTTTTTCAATGGCGGTGTTTAGCATTTCCATTGCCAGTACCAATGTGCAGCATGCAATTACAAACAGCCATTCAGTGGAGCTTATAGAAAAAAAAGATCCGGCAGCAACTGCTACAATACAAGCCAGTACATGCACACGGAAATTCACTTCTTTTTTAAAGCAATATTTTATTCCCCGCCAGGCATATACAAATGATTTTAATACTTTCATCATAACCTAATGTACTAATTTTTTATTGATGCTGTTTGTTTTACTATTTGATAGTTGCCGTAACCAACGCTATTTTGGACAGATGCTTTATAACATACTCATCCGCATAATTCCATGAAAGCCAGGTGTAGCTTGATTGTTCTTTTATGAAATTATTTTTACGGATTTCATAAACTTGTTTTGGCGAAAGTGCAGGACGATATAGCACTTCCCCTTCCCCATCAATAAGGCTTGAGTTGTATTTATCCAAAACATCTTTATTAGTTTCTATAATAGGCAATGTTTTATCAGATAAAGACAGTAAGAATTTTATATCTAATGGAATAGTATTTTTTCTTGCCAGATTATAAGTAGCTATCTGTTCATCCCAATGAATACAAGATGCAGCCACTAAAATTATTATAGCAAACCAAGCATTTACCCTTAGTAAAAAATAAGTAGTTTTCACCTGTCGTATTTTAATAAAAACAGTCATCAAGCCAAATAATACCAGTATTAAAAATAGCAAAACGCCAATACGTTTATAGGCAAGCCCCATGTGAGCAATGTAATAATAATCCCTCAGCAAAACAGATATTACAAGCACCATATTTTGTAGCAGCCAGGCATACGCACCAAAGCGCAGCAATTTATTTTTTTTGTAAAAGTTTAAATTATCCCTGAAGAAAAAAAGCACCAGCGCCATTGCCAGCACTATAGAAAAAATAAGCATCCCTATGCCTTCGTGTACGTATGCAGCAAGGTTAAGGTTATTGTTATATTTAAAGCCAAACCATACATACACAACATCTATACAATTAATGCTAAGCAACAGTATGTTCAATAATATCAGGCTTATAATACCGGTCTTATTTTCGTTACGCAAAGCCATTGTACCATTTGCGAGCTTGCCCATTACAAGGGCTAGTAATTGATACCAACTTGTTTCTCTCCATTTAACTAGGTCAGTTTTTTTTCTATTAAGTGCATCATGCCTGGTGATATCTTTTTGAGAGAAGTAATGGATATTGCTCTTTAGTAACAAGCCGCCAGTAATAAATAGCCCTAATAATAAAAACCATAAACGTAGCCAGCTAAACCAATCAAAAAATCGTAAAAAGAACTTTTGCAATGATAGCCCAATATCATTTAAAATACTGCTGAAAACTGAATTTGATATATTGTATAGTAATAAAAATACTAGCAGCAGCAAAGTTGGTATCACTAAAAAGCGGATGGATTTACGTAAACTATACAAACTTACGCTGCCCTTTTTGATTTGTTTTGCATTGGTAAAAAAAGAAGGCACCATGAGGATATAATTCATAAAGGCAGAACCAGCGGCATACCATACAGAGCGATGCAAGTATTGCGTAAACACCACTATTAAAAGTAAAGTTGCACTAAACGCAAGCTTGCTTAAAATAGTATTGTGGATTATTACAGCGGCAACTGTAATGATATGCCCGGCAAGTAACCACTTGGTAACATTTGTTTTTAAATCTGCAGGGTACAAATAAAAAACGGACGCCAAAATGAAAATGTCAAAAAATAAAGTGTTGATGCCTAACTTTTGTTGCCAAAAGATGATGTTGAATAAGATAGCTCCCAGGGTGGTTAGCAATATTTTTACTTGTTCGGGTTTCATTGTTTAAGGTTTTATTTTATTGATTGATTGTATTAAAATGAGTTGCAGGCAATAGTAATAATTGATGATTGCCCTACTATACTTTTTGATGTTCGTTTATCTTGTTGATGAGGGTTTGTGTTGATACATGAAGCAGTGCAAACCATGGCCAGCCATCTATCTGTATACTTATTTTGCCTCGTTTATAAGCCTTTAAAAAACTACTCCAATATTCTGGCATCGCTAAAAAGCCAAAGACAACAGTTATAATTACCGGGAAAGACAAATGCCTGTTGCCTAACATAAAACACTGCAGGCAAACTTCGGCTTCATCGGTAGTATCGTATTGCAACAACAGGTGTTTTATGTCGTGCTTGGCATAGTGTGGTAACAGTTGAAGGTTCCTTTCTTCCAGCATTTGTAGTAAGCCTCTTCCTAATGAGCCTTGCGGAAACTGGCGTAGCTGCTGGCTATTATAAGGTAATATTTGTGGCTTACGAATAATGCGTAAAACAGGCAAAGCCATATTGTACGTTAAATACACTAATAGTTTGGACCGGTACTTAATGATTGTTTTATGCATGGCCGTTTGTTTTTTTATCCGTTATAATTAACCTTATAATACGATGATGAAACATAATAGAAGTTATAAAAGATATCAGGACACATACTGCCAAAACAAACCTTTCTTTCATTTCGATAGCAGGAATCAAACAAAACAGACAGCATGATATCGCACAAATAATAAAGCCAGACCGTAGCAACACGCCAAACAAATTTTCTTTTTCGTGGCAAAAAAGAAGTGTTAACCACAGGATAAATATACCAGGCAACGAAAAAATGAGTGTTGCAATAAACACTATAAAACTGGCTTCAAGCAGATTGATATCAGCATGTAGAAAAATAAACATGCAGCAGCTTGTTACTATACTGTTTAGCATTGCTGTCAATACCCAAATCGTAAAGCATACAAAAAATATTTTCAAGTTTTCCATAAATTAAAAGTGCTTTGTATTTCAAAGTGTAAATACAAAAAAATTATTTTGTAGACCGTATCATTTTTTCCAATGCTTCCAGATGTGCTTTAAAAGCTTTTTCGCCTGTTTTGGTTATTAAGTACGTGGTGTTCGTTTTTCTGCCAATAAAACCCTTTTGTACTTTGATGATACTATTTTCCTCCAGTGTTTTTAAATGGCTTGCAAGGTTGCCATCGGTGATATCCAATAATTCTTTCAGGTCGTTAAAACTTACCTCCGCATTTACCATCAAGGCACTCATTATGCCCAGGCGTATACGGCTATCGAAAAGCTTATTTAAATTTTCTATCGGATTGATCATTACCAAAAATTAGCTGCCGCAAGGCTTTACATTTAATTTGTACGCAATTTTAACATTAATTAGCTGTTATGCCTTTCATACTTTAACCACATGATGGTGCCATAAACAATATGCAAAACACCAAAGCCTATTGCCCAAAAATAAAACCCATATCCTATAAACTTTAAATTAATTACCGCTAATATTAATTGCCCGTAACCCAGGTAGCGCAATTCGTTCAGCGAATATTTGCTGGCATTTACCAATGCTAGCCCATAAAAAATTAATGAGGCTGGTGCAATAAGCCCGATATCATTAGATTGTATCAGTTTAACCAAAAACAATCCGCCTACTATTAATGGTATGGCAACATTTATCATTAGCCGCTTTGCTGTAGTGCCCCATAAAGGAATATTTTCTTTTTTACTTTTAATGTATGTAAAGATGAAAGCACTGATAACAGCAGCACTAAAAGTAAATGCAGCAATCCAAAATAACCATGAGTACACAATTACCCGGTAACTGCCAGCCATGGCTAATTGATAACCTGTATCGGCGTTTATAAAAATATCTTTTCTGCCGTACACATACGGATAGGCAACTGCGGCGCCAACTAATGCACAGGTGCCTGCGGCTACACCACTTAAGCCACTAAGGCTTATAAAACGGCTGCTGCGCTCCATCATTTTTTTTATGTGTTGCAAATCAGCCAGCGATTGTTGTTGTTCACTCATAAAAAGCACTTTGAAATACAAAGTAAATGTAAACTTGTGATAAAAACAAAAATTAAATTAGATTAACTAAAAATAAAACCAATGGAATTTGGCTGTTGAATCTTTATTAAATTCAATAGCGGGAAAAGGGAATTTTAAAATTTGAGGCAATGCCAATAGGGCTTTTGGAGAGGTGTTGTAATTATTAAAATGTTTAAAATCTGCATCAAGCGAAAAATAATATTGACGGTATCGTTTATAAAAAGGAATAGGCTTACCGTGGAGTTCTACAGGGTTTTTAACCGCGCCTATCATTCCCTCGGCACCATAACCAAAAGAAGCATTTAGCCATTTAGGAAACGTATTATTGCTTTTTAAAAAAGAGGAAGGATTAATAGATAGCCAATACGTTTGCCCATTATAATCTTTTAACCAGCTTTGCCATTTGCTATTTCCTAATTCTGCAGGATTATATTTTGCAAATATTGTTTTGTGAAAGGAAAATTTTAATTGCACCCGTTGATCGTTAAATGCAAATTGTTGTCCCATAAATAAAGCTGTGCCTGCAATATTCGCTAGCATGTCGGATATAGAAAATCCCCATTTTGTAGAAAAGCCATCTAATATTTCTACAATAGTTTGTAAGCCCAATGCAGTTAATCCGCCTATCCATATGGCTTGCTTATTTTCTACGCCACTCCAGCGCATCATATTATATTGTATCGAACTTACATTATACGCAGTAGTTGCATGGCCAGCTTTATCCATATTTAACCATTCATTGCTATCATTAAAAAAATGGAACCTGCTTTTTGGAAATTTTTTGTACCATAAATAATTAAGTCCGATAAGCCCAACTGTCGTTAACGCAGATTCAGTTATAACAACCGTTTTGAACCGGCTACTATTATAGCTGTTTGCACCTTGATTATTTTGAGCAATTAAATTTTGATAAAAAAAAGAAAAACCAAAAACTACATAAAAGAGGTATTTTTTTTTCGAAAAGAATGTAGAGGATCCGTTCATAGTCATTGTTGGATTTTATATAACAAGTGCAACTTTTGTTTATATTATTTAAGCAGCCTAAATAATTAGGGCTTAATTATGATGAATAGGCAAGATTAAGAATTATAAGATTGACCAAAAAGCCCATTTACACAACTGCCCCAAATAACAACAACTCATTTAAAATTAAAACCTGCACACATTTACTTTGACAACAATTCAAAAATAAGGATGTTATAAAACTATTAACAATACAAACAGTAAAGTTGCAATTGATTAACAACGCCATCTGTAAAATTTAAGTTTCTTTGCGTTTCTGAATAATGAAAAAAAAGTTAAAAAAATATTTTATAAATTTCACCTTGTTAATACTTGCTTTGCAAATATTAAATATGAGTATTTCGTGCCGTATTGCAGATGAAAGCTTTTTTTCTGAACTACATTCTTCGGTAAACATAGCAGACCATGCAATAGAATTTATTGTAGAAGATGTACTAGGCTACACCAATGCATTTCCTGAAGCAACGGAAAATCAACAGCAGCATACTGCATACTGCAATCAAAAGGTACAAGAGTTTACTTTTTTTTCATTTAGTTCAAAACCAATTGTTCAAAGTTATCAGCTATTAGCTGAGCGAAAATATCGCACTTTCATAATAAGCCGCTATAACCAATACTTAAGCATTATAACATTGCCACCCAAAGCAGTGTTAAGTTAAACCCTACCATATAAACATTTTTATTGAAACAAATATTTAAGGGATCTTTAAATATTGAGTACTGTTGCTATATTCGTTTAACCAAAACAATACATATCCGTAAAGAAGGTAACTACATTTTGTTTTTACAATCTACTATTAATACAAACCCATTTATTTCGACCGAAAAAAATTATTTTTTTAAAAATAAAATCTTTTAAACTATGTACCTGTTTAGAAAGATGTTACTGCTGCAAACCATGCTGGTAGCAACATTGCTTTGCAATGCGCAAAAAAATACAAACTTTATAGCTGGTTCCGACAGCCTAAATTTATCGTTGGATAGTACTGAAGCTATATTTTTACGCAGTAACTTTTTGTTACTGGCACAAAAATATAATATTGATATAGCCAAAGCTTTGGTAATACAGGCAAAGCTATACCCCAACCCTAACTTTAGTTTTTCTACTACTATCTATAACCCCATAACAAAAAAATTATTTCCTTTAGCTAACGATGGAGAGGTTATAAGCAGCTTTTCGCAAATGATACTTTTAGCTGGCAAAAGAAATAAACAAGTGCTGCTTGCTAAAGCAAATGTGCAGTTAACTGAATTTCAATTTTTTGATTTGATACGGACACTTCAATATACTTTACGTACAGACTTTTTTAACATCTATTACCTCCAGCAATCAGCCAAAGTGTATGATGAGGAAATAAAAGCCCTTAACCAAATTGTATTGGCCTTTGAGCAGCAGCGCGGTAAAGGCTATATTGCTGAGAAAGAAGTAATTCGTATAAAAGCTTTGTTATATAGTTTTAAGAGCGAATACAACGACCTGACCAATCAAATAAATGATACAGAAAGCGAGTTAAGGATGTTGGTACAGGTAAAGCCTTCCAGTTACATCAACCCAATTATTGATAACGCTGCAATTAATAATTTAGACCCACTTAAATATCAACTGGCAACTTTGTTGGATACCGCTTATTCGCGACGCACAGATTTATTGATAGCCAAACAAAATACCAGCATTAACAGGCTAAATTATAATTACCAAAAAGCATTGGCGGTGCCAGATGTTACCGCCAACGTAAGCTACGACCAGCAAGGCAGCTATGTAAAAAACTTATCCATGGCCGGCTTTTCAATCGACCTTCCTTTTTTTAACCGCAACCAGGGTAATATAAAAGCTGCAAAACATAGCATCGACGCAGCCAGCGCTTCGCAAAAAAATGTAGAAGCATCGGTCGAAGAAAATGTTTTTAGGGCATTGCAAAAAGCTATCTGCCAAGA
>JANXVN010000193.1 GCA_025351645.1 Ferruginibacter sp. | reverse complement strand
CTACACTTTCCACACTAAGGCTCAACTGCTTTGCAGTTGGCTCCTGGACAGAAAACAAGCTGCTAAAAATGTCTGTGCCGCTAAAACGAAGGCAATGGTACGACAGCCTTTTCTCCTTTATTGAAAATACAAAACTGCCATTAAGTCTTACAGGATAACTCTATTGCAAATTTTGGGTTAAACTATCATTGTTACGATATTTGAATGTGTATTTTTTATGCAATAAAACAAATAGAAAATTCCAATTGGATGAAAAAATGAAAATAGATGCGATCTATGAAGTACTAATTCTCACGCAATGATGTATTTGAATATTCCCAAATACAATAGCTTACAACCTACCAAAAGCATATCTGTTAACTTATTTAATTTTTGCCAAACCCGCTGTAGCAGATACATCGGCAGGTTTATTCAATAATGCTTTGTTGAATAATATTTTAGCATCATTGTTTCTACCGGTGTTAAGGTATGTCCAGCCAAGCATGTGGTTGGCATCATAGTCAAATGGATAAAGGTTAACCAGTTTTGAAAAAAGTTTATCACAAGCCTCATACTTTTTTCTGTTATAATAAATGATACCGGCCCAATAATTAGCGGTATAATTTTGCGGATCTATCTTTAAAATTTCTTCATATTGTTGCAGCACTTTATCCCAACTTTCCAATATTGATAATGGCTTCACCAAACCTAATTTTGCTTCTACTGAATATGGTTTTAATGCTACCGCTATCTGGTAATGTGCTTCTGATTTTGTATAGTTCTTATTCTCATAATATAACCAGCCTAAACGAAAATTAGTTTCATAATTATTGTCGTCATTAATTTTGGTGATGGCGGCAATGGCTTCCGGATATTTTTTATTATACTCCTGTGTATAGCTTTCGCTAAACGCCTTTTGCAGCACTGCCTGGTTTTGTGCCGCAGCATTAAAAAATAATAAAGCGGCCATGGCCACAACGATCATTTGTTTTAAAATTTGCATGTTAAACCTCCTGTTATTGAATGTTGATTAAATGTGGTGATTGTGTTATAAAGTTTTCTTTGTTCAAATGTATAGCCAGCATGAAATATTACTTTTGAATCCATCGAAATGTAAACCGTGGCGCCTGCTTTAAACAAATTTTTATCAATGGCATTGTAAACATATAGCGCATCATTTTCCAAAAAATTGCTGAAACTCCCAAGGGTAGTATTTCCTTCTAACCATAAAACATTGCTAATTTTAGCACCTACTACCTGCTTAAAATTAACAGCAGTTTTTGCGTTTCTACTGCTGTATGATGCGGTGGAAATACTATACAAATTTAAATTTCCCTTGGGATAAAAAGATAAGGTAGCATTGTATTGCAGCTGCGTAGTATCTGTTACTTGACCTACTATGCCATCTCCCTGCAAGGTAAAATAATGGCTGTTATATTTAATGCCCAGCAAACCAATATTATTGTTGAAAATATAATTATTAAACGGTGTGTACAAATAATGGTACGCTGCAACTACCTGCCATTTTTTACCAATATTCAGGATCGTTTTATTGTAATATTCTTTTTGCTTGATGCCGATACTTTGGTTTTGGGTAATATTTTTAAGTTTTATTTCGCTGATGGTTTGATTAAATAATGCCACTGCATGATACATGTTTATATTCGGGTGTAAGCGTGTGTACAGATCAAGCCTTATGTAAAAGCCATCTGACCTTGTAGTTAGTTGGGTGTTTTTATAACTAAGTTCTGCTCCAATTTTAGTTACTCCATATTTAGTGAACTTTTCCTTTTGCAATAATTCTTTAGATAGATATTTTATGTGAACACCTGCCAACTCTAATTGGTTAAGGTATTTTAAGCACAAAAAGCTATAGTAATGTGCTGTTTCGTTGTACGAATCTTTTTTAAGCACCGCATCATATTGTATCAATGCTTCGCTGAAATTATTGAGCATAAAAGCTGCATACCCCATCCGCATTCTCAACATAATAAAGTCCGGCGATGCTGCAATATATTCTTTGCCATATTGTA
Organism: Ferruginibacter sp.; assembly: GCA_025351645.1. Classification (GTDB taxonomy): domain Bacteria; phylum Bacteroidota; class Bacteroidia; order Chitinophagales; family Chitinophagaceae; genus Ferruginibacter. The sequence continues at coordinate 6,943 of JANXVN010000193.1, read as the reverse complement.
GCAAAGTTGTCCATTCGCCTTTTTCGTACAGGTTATAACTTTTTATATTTACCTCCTCATAACTGATACTTTGTTGTGCAGTGCTGTTGCATGCAAGCAAAATAAATATCCCTAATTGTATCACTTTTCTACCGTGCATGTTATCAGTAATTTTATATTATTGGTGATTGATGTGAAGGATTGTATTTGTCCGTCAGTGATCTCCATTTCAAATTGCCGGTAATCTTTTGGCCAACCAAAAAGTTGCTGTACTTGTTTGCTGCTACAATGTATCGTACCGCTGCCAAGCATATCTTTAGAGATGGCAACGTTGCCTTCAAATTTTATTTTGATAAAAATATAAAATGGTGAGAGTAAATCCTGTAGCCATCTTGCGGGGTTAATGCCAAAAACGTCAATGGGATAATTATCTTTTACGGTAATGTTTTTATCGCTGCTCAACAACACTTTATAAGCACATAAATAAAATTGATAGAGTAAAGTATTCTTTGGGCCAAAATAATTGGTGAAATAAAAACTGGTGCCATTATTTATAAAATAAGCAAAGGCATTGTGCTGTTTGCAATACAAATATGGCTCGTTATAAAAGCTGGTAACTGTTTCCCAATCTTCCGTTATGTACCCTTCGGCATTTACAGTAAGGCAATATCCCGGTTGAAAATTAAATGCATTTTGTAATTGTAAATTGGTGGTTACATTGCTCACAAAACTTCCTTCTGCAGGCACTGTAAAACTTTTTAATTCCAGTTCATTATTTTTTCTGCTGTTGAAATAAGCTATGGGATAGTTTAAAGTTTTGGAACCGATATAAGGCGTTGCCTGTACTTGCATATGCAAATGCGGCTCTGGTGATCGGCCACTGTTACCACAGCTTGCCACAATATCGCCCCGTTTTACGAAAGCCCCTTTTGTTGTTTTAAAACTATGTTTTTTTAAATGCGATAATTTGGTATAAAGTCCATCCGCATGTTTTATTACAATCGTATTTCCCCAGTTTTGAGCGATGTTATTTTTACCAATTTCATTGTCTTCCACATGGTCGGTAATTTCTTGTACAATGCCATCTGCAGGAGCTAATACGGGCTTGTTATAACAATAAAAATGCTCCGGTAAATTGCCCGGCAATTGGTAGGTCTTCATTTCATCATCCAGCAAAACAAAATCAAGCGCCTTGCTCCATTCGCCCTTATGTGTAAGGCTGCCATCGTGGCCCTGACTGACCATCCATTCACCCATTACCGGCAAATAAATATGAAAATAAAATTGATTCATCATCCGTTCTTTTCCATTTAAATAACGGTAAAGATTTTTTTCAGGACTATAATATTGTATCGGTGTTAATGCAAGCTTACCGGGTGTACCTCTTAGTTGCAGCATGTATAAAAATAAAATTACTACCAAACAAAACGGCAACGAAAATACTGGTACGCCAATTTTGTAACCAAGACTCCCCACACTTACTACCAGCAAATATGCAATGGGTACCGTTACTAATATCCATAAAAAAGACCTTACAGATGGTATAAGATAGAACCCGCCAAGCGCTACTGCAACCAGCATAAAATTGGTACCCATATTATAGTACGATATGTCGGTTTGCTGAAAACCGCCCATGGCGAAACTGAATAAAATAGCAATAGCATAACCCACAATCATTAACAAAAATGCAATGCGGGAATAGAATAGTAACCCGATAGAAAGGATGATACCGGCAGCGATATTTACCTGAAATAAAATGGCGCTCACACTTCTAAAAAAGCCGGCTACATAATCTGGCATGCTCCAGTTTTCAATTTGCAGAATCGCATTTACCAGCCTTGTACCACCAAGTGCATATACTTCGTTAAACCAGTAAATATGCCGGTGTGTAAGTCCTACGCCCTCAAAACTTTTTGATGCAATTATGATGATACCGGTACAAATAATAAATGCCAATGATAAGGCAGGCAAACCCTTTTTATTAAAGATGGCATTAAGTGCTACCGATAAAAATAATGTAAGCAATGAGCCTACTACAAATAATATTACAAAGGCGGCGCCCATTTCGAAATTAGAGCCAAAGCCTAGTCCAAATAATATTACACTGTAGGTAAGTAAACCTTTTTGTACTTGCACTTTGCTAAAGCCAAGTGTATTGGCAGCCACCAGGCTTATTATTAAGGCAGCTAACCCACATGCGCCAGTAAATGGTGTAAAAAAAGACACCAATAATATGAGTAATGAAAATAATTTATTACTCGAAAAAAATAACATACCGTAGCTATTTAATATAGCTGCCGCGAGAAATTTGGCAAATTTTACCAAACCACTTCTTCTTAATCGTTGCATACCTAAAAGATCGGATGCTCCCGTGAAATTAAAAAAACGCTGTTTTTGATAGGTTATTGATATTTTTTCTTCCAAAATTTTAATTTGTTCATTTTCCTTCAAACAGTGATTTTATTAAACGATCAAATCATTTGATCGTTTGCCTTTTCCAGTTTTAATATGGCTATTAAAGATCATTAATACGCTCATATTTTATTTCTTTATTATAATGATGAACTGATTTTCTACTTAACTCCGGAAATTTTATTCATATTATTATTTTTATACGTTTCTGCACTGGCTCTTGTCGATCGTGCACTTTCCTACATTGCTCCTGCACTGCCCCTCGTCGTTCGTGCACTGCATCTAATCCCTCGTGCACTGACCCTCGTTGCTCCTACACTGCGGCTTGAAGGTTAAACCATATGATTAAGAGCTCATGTTATTATAAGAAAATACAATGCAACTTACAATTTCACCGTTTTTAAATGCTCCGGCATTCTTTCCGGAATTTCAATGTATTCCATCGTTTCGGTGGCTCTAATTAAATGCGATTCGCCACTTTCATCGATCATTACAACGTTGGGGCGCATTTGAATGAACTGCATCCACTGCGTCATATTGTAAGCGCCTACACGATGCACTACCACCTGATCGCCACGGTTTAATAAAGGCAATGTAATGGCAGATCTTACCACATCTATATTCATGCAAAGCGGACCATACAAAACACATTCTTCCGTGTGTTGTGTAAAATCTTGTGCAGGACTGATCTTATGTTCGTACCAAAAAGAAGTGAATAAAATGTTTACTCCAAAATCCATAATAGTAGCACGGCGGCCATCGCTTAATCTTTTATTGGCGAGCACGCTACCTAATAAAAAACCAGCATCATCAATCATTGCACGGCCGGTCTCTAAAATAAGTAAAGGAAGATCTTCTGTTTTAAAACCATAGTTTAAAATGGTGCTTGCAATAGCTTCAGCAAATTCATCAACAGAAGGAATGGTATCTTTTGCAGGTAAATATGCACCACGCAGATCATTTGCAGTTGGCAATCCACCGCCCATATCCAAATATTGAATAGTAGTATTCAATTGAGTTTTACAATTCCATGCTAAATCGCACAACTTACTGGCAGCAATACTATAAGCGGTTGTAACCATCATATATGTACCAATATGGCAATGCAAACCAACCAAATTTAATTTGCCCGATTCAACTATTTTAGTAAGTGCACTCCATGCCGTACCGTTTTCATAATTAAATCCAAAGCGATCCCAAATTGGATAAATGCCGGTATCCATATTTACCCGAATGGCTACCCGTGGTTTTTTATTCATGCGGTCGCTGATGTCTATTAACTGGTACATTTCATCAAAATGATCAATGTGTATCAACGAATCATTATTGATCGCCAACTCTAATTCTGCAGTCGTTTTTTCAGGGCCATTAAATATAATTTTATTGCCGGGCACACCATTTCCCAAGGCTTTTCTATATTCAAAACCACTTACAACTTCGCCCCAACTACCTTCCTGGTGATATACATTGCACACTGCATTAATGTAATTTGTTTTGTAACTCCAAGCCATTTGCACTTTTGGATAACGGGTAGCAAAGCTGCGTTGGATGCTGCGGTAAGTACTACGCATAGTTCTTTCGCTAATTACAAACACTGGCGAACCATACTTTGCTATCAACGTTTTTACCGGTATACCATCAATGTGTTTTACTGGCTCATACTCTGTACGGGTGCCATATTTATTCATCAGGCCAGCATTCATTTTTAAAATTTGCGGCCGCTCGTATGGTAATTTAGTCATAGATATTTGGTGGTTTAAAAGATTAATTTTTATGATTTTTTGAAACGATTACACAAGCATTGATATCTTTCTGTTAAGTAACATATTATGTAAGAAATGCACCAATACTTCATTAAAAAGTATAGCATTTGGATAAAATTCTACAGCTCACCCAAACCACTTATTTGTTGAAACTCTGTTACATCCGTAATATGATCCCATGCATAACGGATAAACATTTTACCAACTGCATAATCCGTATAAGGCTGTATAGCTTCGCCCATGGCCATTTTAACCAATGCTGCCGGTTGGTTTTGCCCGGCGCCTGCTGTTAAATATATCCATGCCGGAAATCTTGGATTAATTTCCATAAAGAAAGCCCTGCCATCTGCGGTACGCATAATTTCTAATTCGCAACCACCTTTCCACTTGGTTGCTTTTACAAACGTTGTGGCAATATTTATCAGGCTTTCATCTTCTAAAGTAATACCCGCCCAAGCCTTTCCTTTATCAGTAATGTATAATTTGCGCATGGGTATAATGCTGGTGGCGTTGCCTTTTCCATCACCTAAAACTGCTATGTTTATTTCTGTACCGGCAATAAATTGTTGTACAATAATTGGGAAGCCCCATTTAGCCGTAAGCTTAAAAAATGCTTTTTGTGCCTGCTCAAATGTATTGGCAATAATGGCATCATAAAACTTACCTTTTACTACCAAAGGATAACCCATTATTTCGGCGCAGCCATATAATTCATCTGCACTATAAATAATTTTATCCATCGGTGCCATCAAACCATGCATCGCTGTAAACTGAAAAAGATTTATTTTGTCCCTTGCATCCAACTGTTGTTGCGTAGGTAAAAATGTTTGTATACCCAATGCTTTTAATGCAGGCGACACTTTAATAAAGTTGTGCAATTCAGCATCAAAATTCGGTATGATAACATTTATTTTTTCTTGCTGATGTATGTATTTTAGTCGGGCAAGCAATGCATCACTACCTGCAGATGGATAAGGTATCTGATACGTTTTATCCACCACATCATGTAAGTAAATACCGGGCTCCAATGTTTCGTATGCCAACCCAATAATGCGAATGTTTTTTGGTAACCCATCCCGTAAAGCCCGTATCACCGCTACTCCCGGGCCGGGACTATCAATAGCATTAAGCCCTGTAACCGCAATTACAATCGGTTCAATATCTTGATCCATAGAATTAATTTTTTGAAGGATAATGGAACAAGTTACAATTCTAATAAATTGGCTTCTCTTAATTGTGCACTAAAATCATCCCAATCTTTTTCAACCATATTGGCCGTTACGTCATATTTATCCAGTATCGTTTTTTTAATGTCGGATGGTGCAACACCTTCTTTTAGTTGTAACAATATATCTGCACCAATTGGGTTGGCCGAAAAGGAATCTCCCGTACCAGGATGAAAAATAAAACCGGATTCACTGGTGGCAATGTTCTTTTTTAATCTCATAAAAATTGTTGGATTTTAAAGGGTTTAATTATAATTATATGATGATAACCAGTTGAATTTAAACGAAACAAATTATTAATTATTTATTGCAACATATTCTACATATAAAATGATATGTAGCATCCTGAATATAATCAGTACTTAAAATGTAAAGTGTTGATCTGTAATTATCTTTAAGGTGAGGTGCAGTTATTTGTTTCATTTGTAATACATATACTTAATTTTAGTATTAAGCAAGCACAATTTTTGTATACAACACGGATGTGAAATGTTTTCATTTATTAAACAATTATTAAGTACGAAATTGACAGTTACCTTTAAGAAAGGTTTAAATTCATTACACATTTTAATAAATAAAACGTGCAACATAGAGAAAACAAATATAGGGTTTTATAATAGCATTTGAGATATCAATTTATAAAGCCCGTAGTTTAACCCATATATAATCGTCCATAATAGTATTGTTTTTTAATACAGCTTTTCTTCTGACGCCTTCTAAATAAAATCCATTTTTCTCCAAAACTTTCATAGATGCTTTGTTGTTTTCAAACACTTCAGCATAAATGCGAATAATATCAAAATAGTAAAATGTGTACTCCAACATTTGGCGGATAGCTTCGGTTGCAATGCCTTTTCCCCAATGCGCTTCTCCAATCCAGTAGCCCATTTCAGCAGTATGTATGTATACATCACTGTTCAATATCAGTCCAATTCCACCCACAATTTCGCCTTCCACTTCAATAGCAAAATTTATGAGCGGAACTGCGCCAATGATTTTATCCAACCAATCTTTACCTCCCTCTTTAGTATATGGGTGTGGAAAATAATTACGCAGGTTATTCCAAATATTTATATTGTTTGCATGGCGTACCAAGTCAGCTAAATCATTTTCTGCCCAAGGGCGAATCAATACACTCATTGTTTTAAAACTTTATTTATTAATAGAAGTCGTTCTGTTCAATAATGGTTATCACTTATTATTTACATTACCTAAATTCTAACGTGAAATACAATGATATAATGATGATGAATTAAAAAAACTTACCCTATAATACGCAATCAAAATAACTCAAATAAATTACAACAAATATCATTAAGCTTATTGCTGTGTTCAAGCAAAAAACACAACATTAGATTTTAGTAAATATAGCTCGTTAGCATGTTTGTAATCAAATTTTCTAATGGGTCTGTTGTTAATCATTTTTTCTACTCTTTTAATTTCCTGGTTTGTCACTACATTAAAGTCAGTTTTCTTTGGGTAAAATCTCCTTATTACACCATTTCTGTTTTCTATACTGCCCTTGTCCTGTGAAGTATACGGGCGTGTAAAATAGGTTTTTAC
>JANXVN010000142.1 GCA_025351645.1 Ferruginibacter sp. | reverse complement strand
ATGTATCCCTCCATAAAAGCGGCTGATGGCAGCTTCTTCAGCAGCTTGTTTAAATGAACCGAAATGCCGCACCGGTATCCTGAACTCCATCTCGGTAGAATCTGTATAAGAAAAATGATCGCCAAACATTTTTGTCAGCAGCACCGAACAAGCGGCAGAAATAACACTATGCCCGCTGGTATATTCCGGAAAAGGTGGCGTTTGTAACAAAGGCACCCAGCTTTGGCTAATGTACTGGTTGATGTAGGTTTCCGGGCGTATTACTTTGCTCCTATATTTCTCCTCCCAGCAACTGATAAAGCCATCGGCCAGTATAATAGATAAGCAAGCATACGCCCCGGCAGATTGCACAAAACCAGCATTGGCTTTTTTACAGGCCAGCCCGGTAATATTTATCCAATGCCCACCCGGAGAAATCTTTTTGGTAGCATACATTACATGCCCGTTCACGTTCATCTTAAAAGGGTTGCAATCCCAAAAATTAGCAACAAGTACCTGCTCTGGCGTAAGGCTAAGCCCGGCATCCATAACTGCTTTTGCTTCTTTATAAAACTGGCAGCCTTTATCTGTTGAAAAGGTAGTTGGCGGCAAAGGCCTAAACTGTTGTGCGGAGTCTATCAAAAACGGGCGCAGCTTATCCCAATGCGGCTCAATGGCTTTAATATACGCTGGTGGCGTGGGTTTCCAACTGGTGCTATCATTGCCTACAGGGTATCTTGGCAGCGACCTTGTCTGTTTATAATTATCGCTTGCTGCCCAGGCAATAATATTGGCAGCAATAATTTTACCATAGCCCAGCGAACTATCATACACTTCATCAGGCATGCCAGTTGCCTTAAATTCTAATAATATCCCCGTTTGGAAATCAGCAATTTTTTCTTCGGAAATAATCATAGATTTTGCTACCAGCAGCAACGCATTTACAGCCGCTAAAGGGTAACAATATTGCTTGCCTGCGGTGGGTGCTGGTAATGTTGCAAGCCCATGCAATTGCCCCGCTAAAGAAATATATTTGCCATCTGCAAAATGTGCCGCTTCATAAGCCGCAACAGTTGTATAAGCATATATCCTGCTGGCAACGGGCGGCGAATAAATATCATGCACAATTACATCGGTTACTTCTTTGATAGACCTGTGTAAAAATTCCGGGTTGTCGCAAGCCTTCTTCCAACCCGCCTTCTGAGCAACTGAAAGTATAGATGCTGCTAACAGCAATAAACACAAAATAATGCTTTTCATCATTGTAGTAAAGGCAGCTTCAATCATCCTACAACTAAGCTGGTTTAAGAAATCGTTTACAGTTGCAACTCAATGCAGCCCTTTATAGTAAAATATTGCCTGTTAAAGATAATGACATCAAAAACGTTTATGGCCGACTATGAATAAAAAAGAATAAATTATGATACAAATAGAATAGCTGACATAAAATTGAACCAGATAAAAAATATTACTTTGTCATAATTTAAACGATTGCATAAAATGAGGATCACTAGTTTTAAAAGCGTTGCAGGGCTGGCCATAACATTTTTTTTAATTATGCAGCATGGTTTTGCACAACCTGGCAATACTACTTTATTTAAGCTGCTTCCCGCCGCACAAACGGGTATCAATTTTACAAATACTATTACAGAAAACGATACCCTTAATATTTTAAACCAGGCAAATATTTACAATGGCGGCGGCGTTGGCATTGGCGATTTTAATAAAGATGGTTTGATGGATGTGTACTTTGCAGGCAATATGGTGCAAAATAAATTGTACCTCAACAAAGGCAATTTGCATTTTGAAGATATTACCAAAACGGCAGGCGTAACCGGAGAAGGCAGGTGGAGCACGGGCATTTCGGTAGTTGATATCAATGGCGATGGCTGGCCGGATATTTATGTATGCACCTCATTTACTAAAGATGTATTGCGGCGCACCAATCTTTTGTACATCAACAAAGGGCTAGATAAAAACGGTATCCCCATCTTTAAAGAAGAAGCCGCAGCCTATGGTTTAGCAGATACCACCATGGACACGCAAGCCTACTTTTTTGATTACGATAAAGATGGCGACCTGGATATGTATTTGGTTACAAACGTGCTGTACGACCCTTTGACGCCCATTAAATTTAGGCCGAAGGTTAACGATGGCACCGCACAAAATACAGATAAGCTTTACCGCAACAATGGCAACAACACTTTCACCAACGTATCCCGTGAAGCGGGCATTACTATGGAAGGATGGGGCCATGCCGCCTGTATAAGCGACTTCAATATGGATGGCTGGCCAGATATATACATTGCCAATGATTTTATATCGAACGACCAACTATACATCAACAATAAAGACGGCACTTTTACCGATAAGCTAAGCGATTATTTTAAGCATACCGGCTGGAACGCCATGGGCACCGATGCCGTAGACATCAACAACGACGGGCTTACAGACCTTATCTCTTTAGAAATGCTGCCCGAAACAAACATGCGCAAAAAACGGATGCTCAGCGGCAACGAATATTACAATTATACCAACGCCGCAAAGTTTGGGTACGAGCACCAGTACGTACGCAACATGCTGCAAATTAACAGTGGCAATACCAGCGAAGGCCACCCTGTTTTTAGCGATATAGGCTTTATGGATGGCGTGTACCAAACTGATTGGAGCTGGTGCCCGTTAGTGGCAGATTTTGATAACGATGGCCTGCGGGATATAGTGATTACCAATGGCTTGCCCAGAGATGTTACCGACCTTGATTATATATCGTATGATAACGGGCAGGTTGGGGGAACAGGCAATTTTTCATTGGCAATGACAGATTCGTTGCCCGTAGTTAGGATTGCAAACTATGCGTTTAAAAATAAAGGCAGCGCTGGGTTTGAAAACACTTCTGCCACCTGGGGCTTCACACAAAAATCATTTTCTAACGGCGGCGTTTATGTTGATTTAGATAACGATGGCGACCTTGATATCATCATCAACAACATTAATGAAAATGCCTTTGTATATGAAAACACATCGCATGACACAACTGCCCATCATCTTGTTGTAAGCCTTACTGGTACTGGCTTAAACACGAAAGGCATTGGCGCTAACATCCGCATTTATTACGGTAACAACCTGCAGCAATTTTATGAGCACCAGCCCACAAGAGGCTACCTCGGCACCGATGATCCCAGGGCTCATTTTGGTGTAGGCAATATTACGAACATTGATTCTTTAAAAATTGTATGGGCTGATGGCAGCGGGCAAACGCTCACAAATATTAAGGTAAACCAGGACATTGCCCTCAACCAAAAAGATGCGACTAAAATAATACCCGCAACTATCAATGTTCCAACTTTTTTTACCGAGTCATCTAAAAGCCATGGCATTAATTACAAGCCTGTAGAAGATGATTTTGTAGATTATAACATCCAGCCTACGCTGCCGCACAAGCTTAGCCAATATGGCCCGGGCATTGCCGTTGGCGATATCGACAATAATGGTTTTGATGATTTTTATATAGGTGGTTCCAGCAGTAATTTGGGTACCTTTTTTATGCAGGATGCGCAAGGGAATTTTACGCAGGATAAGGATAGGTTTTTACAAAAAGAAGACCCGCTGGTAGAAGATATGGGTGCTATTTTTTTTGATGCGGATAATGATAAAGACCTTGACATGTACATTGTAAGCGGCAGTTACGAGCTACCACCAGGCAATGCTATTTGCCAGGACCGCCTGTACCTGAACAATGGCAAAGGAAAGTTTGAAAGGGCAACAGGTGCCTTGCCTGAAGAAACCGTCAATGGATCTTGTGTGCGTGCGGCTGATTTTGATGGAGATGGCAGCCTCGACTTATTTATTGGCGGACGTGTTGTAAGTGGCGCCTACCCTACCGCTCCGCAAAATTTTCTTTTAAAGAATGTTGGTGGAAAGTTTATAGATGTTACCTCACAGTATTGCCCCCAATTAAAAAACATAGGCATGGTAACAGATGCTTTGTGGACAGATTTTGATAATGACGGAAAGCCTGACCTTATTTTAACAGGCGAATGGATGCCCATAACTTTTTTAAAAAATACCGGAAAAGGATTTATACAGGTTGCGCAAACACAAGAAATTAACAAGCACGTTGGCTGGTTTAATAGCCTGGTAGCAGGAGATTTCGACAATGATGGCGACATAGATTATATAGCGGGCAACCTGGGCCTTAACTCTAATTACAAAGCCACGCCTACAGAACCCATGACTATTTATGCTAAAGACCTGGATGGCAACGGCTCGCTGGATGCAATGGTATTTTGCTACATGAAGGCAGAAGACAGCAGCAGGAAACCTTTCCCCATGAACACTAAAGATGACCTTGCCGGGCAGTTGCTCTCTATCCGTAAAAAGTACCCTACATATAAGTCTTTTGGTGCCGCAACTATGGATGATTTATGGAGCAAAAAAGACCGTGAAGATGCCATTACCCTGCAGGCCACGGATATGCGCACCAGCTATATTGAAAACAAAGGCAACGGGCAGTTTGTTATACATGCATTGCCGGCTGAAGCCCAGTCTGCGCCAGTATTTGGCATGCAAACCATGGATATTGACGGCGATGGAAACCTGGATGTTTTATTGGTAGGCAACGATTATGGGATGGAGCCTTACAGTGGCCGGCACGATGCTTTTAACGGGCTCTGCTTAAAGGGCGATGGCAAAGGAAATTTTGCCGCAATGCCTTTAACGAAAACAGGTTTTTTTGTAAAGGGGGATGGCAAAGGATTAGCCACCATCCACACCGCTAAAAATGAAGATTTGTTATTGGCAACACAAAACCAGGATAGCCTTTTAACCTTCACTAAAAATATAGCAGCAGGTACGCCTGCGCAAAAATATATCAGCTTAAAGCCAGATGATTTTTATGCGGACATCATCTACAAAAACAATAAAAAAAGGCGGGTAGAATTTTATTACGGCTCTACTTATTTATCGCAATCTTCCAGAAAAATGCTGCTTGAAAATGATGCGGTAAAAATTACGGTTACTAATTTTAAAGGGATGAAGCGGGTGGTGGCGAAATAGTTTAGCCTCCCTGGCCTCCAAAGCCCGCCTGCGCCATTAGGAGGGCAGGGAGGCTGTATTTTTACATCAGTATTAGGGATTCTTTTCCACTATATATGGGGATTATGCAGGTTGACAAAGTTTTCTTAATCTCAATGTTCTTTGTACGATCAGCCCGTGGCCCAATGTCATTTAGTAAAGAAAAAATATAGCATTGCCAATGCTCCAGCGGAGCAGCCTGTTTGTAATAAAGGGGAACGCCAGTTTTAATAGTTCCAAGCTATCTTTAAAACACAGTTATTGACAGGTTTCCGGAGAATAATTACACCAGAGGTTTATGCCGATGCAAACAGGTTACTCTGCCGGAGCAATGATGTTGCCGTGTATTTCCGTTCTACAAACAGGCTATGCCGCTGGCATAAGGTAGTATAATGTTTGTATAGGTTTATATCTTTTTTACGTTATCAATGGCATTATATTCATTAACTAAATAACATTGGGCCAGGAACTATTCCTATAAATACAACTATATATTTACAAACCAAACATCCGGCATAAAAAATCAAATGGTATTTTTGCCGAATCATTATGGCAGTACCGCAATACATACATCACTCAAGAGAAATTATCTTTCCAAATTTTAATTTTTCTTCTTTAACACATGCCTTCTTATTTACCAATAGCGCCGAAATGCCTGATAGCGCCGCAAGGAATTTTTTTTCTGTACAGCCGGATACAATCGCTATCAACGCTGGTTCTTTTACCAACCCCAGTACAGGCGTAGCTTTCCCTACTGTGCTTGTGCAATATAGCGAAGGTGCATTGGTGCTGGATTGTGGCTGTAACAGCCCGAGCAAAAAACTGTGCAACCATCAGGCGCAGGTATTGTACAACATCATGGAGCGGGCAGATTTGCGTATTTTTTTTGATGATGCTTTACGCCATCAAAAAATAAAAAGCATGGCTAAAAATTATGGGCTGCAAAACGAGGTTAACCCCGATGCGCATTTTGAAATAAGCTGGAACAATGGCACTGCCATCATTAAGCCACGCCTGCAATCTTTACTGCCGGTAAACGAAGCTGGGCTGCAGCAATTAGCCGGCGAACTGCTTGCTCCAAATGAGCCGCCAGTTTTTATAGATGCAAAAGGCACTGCTCAAATATTGGTATTTAGCCAGCACAAGTATTACCATCATTTACAAATACATATTTACGAAGCAGCAAGTGGCATTGGTGGCAAAATAAAAAATCCACTCAAGCAATTGGATGCCTTGGAACTGGCATGGAAAACCAATGCGGTGGATGAAGTAAAATTTTTTACGGGCATTGCAGGTTTTGTGCAGCAGCCTACTAAAACCGCTACAGCGTCTGATATAAAAGCATTAAAGGCAATTGCAAATAATCCGTTGGGCATGCCTGTATTTTACCACGACCCGGCTGTAGCTGAAAATATTTCTGCTACTAGTTTAGTAGCCGTACAGTTAAGCCAGTTGCCGCCTTTGTTGAAATTGCAGGTGCACCAAAAAGAAGCCATGTACGAAATTAGCGGGCAGCTGGAAGTAAATGGAAAAGTGTATCCGCTGGATGTGCTGCCGGTAAAATATGGTTACTTTATATTATCAGCCAATACACTTTATTTAATGGCAGATATGGGCCTTGTAAGGGTTACCAGCTTTTTTAAAAAACACCATAATACTATTCTTATACATCAATCAAAATTTGAGGAATTCAGAAAAGCAATTTTAGCCAGGCTAGAAGATAAGATAAGTATTAGTTACGCCTGGATGGTGCCAGCCACCAAAGAGCAACTGGAAGAAAATGGCTTTAGCGATAAGCCGGAGCAACTGATCTATTTATCAGATGCCGGGCTGCATGTAATGATAAGCCCGGTGATGCGTTACGGCGAAGTTGAAGTAAGCGTTTTAAGCAAAATGCAACTGTATGCAAGGGACTTAAATGGCAAACAATTTGTGGTGGACAGGGACGATGCGGCAGAGCTAAATTTTACTACGCTCTTATTAAAACAACAGCCGGAATTTGAAGCGCAATTGTACCAGCAAGCTTTTTATCTTACCAAAAAACAATTTTTAGAAGAAGGCTGGTTTTTAGAAGCATTTGAAGAATGGCTGCAGCATGGCATTAAAATTTTAGGCTTTAATGAAATTGAAAACAATAAGCTAAATCCAAATAAAGGCAAGGTTTCTGTAAAAGTCAACAGCGGTCTGGATTGGTTCAATACTGATCTGGAAGTACGTTACGGCAAGCAAAAAGCATCACTAAGGCAATTGCATAAAGCGGTAAAAAATGGCAATAAATATGTTACGCTTGATGATGGCACACTGGGCATGCTGCCAGCAGAATGGGTGACCAAAATGGCTGCTTATTTTGAGGCCGGTGAAATTGTGGAAGATAGCATCCGCACCCCTTTCATTAATTTTAGCAGTGTTACTGGTTTGTATGACAAGGCAATGATTTCTGAAGATGTACAGGATATACTGGACAAGTACAGTCACAAATTATCTACATTTAAAAGCATTGAAGAAGTGGCTGCGCCAGCAACATTAAAAACTGAGCTTAGGCATTACCAGCAACAAGGCTTACACTGGCTTAACTTTTTAGATGAGCTTGGTTTTGGCGGCTGCCTTGCAGATGATATGGGGCTTGGCAAAACCATACAAGCCATTGCTTTTATTTTACTGCTGCAAACAAAACGGCAGCACAATACGCATTTAGTGGTTGTGCCAACATCTATCATTTTTAACTGGCAGCAGGAGCTGGAAAAGTTTGCGCCATCTTTAAAAATACTTACCATCCATGGCAATAACCGGGTAAAAAACAATTTGTCTTTTAATGAGTTTGATGTGGTGCTTACAAGTTACGGCATGCTGATAAGCAATATCCATTTTATGAAGAGCTTTAGGTTTAATTATATTTTCCTGGATGAATCACAGGCCATTAAAAACCCTGATTCGCAGCGGTACAAAGCTGCCCGTTTGCTGCAATCTTTTAATAAGATAGTTATGACTGGTACGCCGATTGAAAACAATACATTCGACTTGTACGGGCAGTTGTCATTTGCTTGTCCGGGTTTGCTCGGCAACAAGCAATACTTTAAAGATATCTACAGCCAGCCGATTGATAAATTTGGCAACAGCCAACGTGCGGTAGAACTGCAGCAAAAGATAAACCCCTTTATTTTACGCCGCACTAAAAAACAGGTAGCCACCGAATTGCCAGAAAAAACTGAAATGGTAATTTATTGCGAAATGGGCATTGAGCAGCGCAAAGTATATGATGCCTACGAAAAAGAATTCCGCAATTATTTGTTGCACAAGCCAGCGGAAGACTTGCCCAGGGAAAGCATGCATGTGTTGCAGGGGCTTACCAAACTTCGGCAGATATGCAACTCGCCTGCGTTACTAAAAGACCAGCCGTTTTATGGTGATGCGGCCGCAAAAATTGAAGTGCTTATTGAACAGATAGAAAACAAAAGCCCGCAGCATAAAATACTGGTATTTTCACAATTTACCGGCATGCTCGATTTGATACGCAAAGAACTTACCGCTAAATATATCCCTCACGAATATCTCACCGGGCAAACAAAAAACAGGGCAGCAGTGGTAGGCTCCTTTCAGGAGAATGCGGACATACGGGTATTTTTAATTAGCCTAAAAGCCGGTGGCGTAGGGCTTAACCTTACAGAAGCAGACTACGTTTATATTGTTGACCCCTGGTGGAATCCTGCCGTAGAGAACCAGGCCATAGACCGCTGTTACCGCATTGGGCAGCAAAAGCATGTAGTGGCAGTGCGGCTTATTTGTCCTGATACTATTGAAGAAAAAATTATGCAGTTACAGGCGAGTAAAAGAGAGCTGGTGAATGATTTGATAAAGACGGATGCGGGTGTGCTGAAGCAACTTTCGAGGCAGGAATTGCTGGGGTTGCTGAGCCCGCTTTGACGTTGTATATAATGCGTTATGTATTATGTAGAAACACGCCGCTGCGTGTTTCTACAAGCGGTTACCAATAGTGCTGTAATTAGCACAAGCCCCATAATGCGTAGTAAAAGATCAGTGAAAAACTGATGTAAAAATGTGCGACGCCTATGAAGCCCCTCATAGCTATGTATTAGCCGGGGCAAAAAAAAACAGTATTAGTAAAACGCAATTACCTTTCGAAGCACAAAAAAACCGCCTCCATTTACTGGAGACGGTATTATTTATCAGTACTAAAACCAACTGTTTTTTAATTAGTTGATAAGGATAGTTTTTGTAAAAATGCCTTCTGGCAAAATGATGCGCAGGGTATAAATGCCTTTGGCGATTGCCCAAACCGGCAAGTTATATACACCGCCATAAGCATTTACACTGTTGGTTTGCTTTAATTTTTGCCCTCCGGAATTTATTAATTGTATAGTAGCAATGTTAGCCGTGCCCCTAATAAATATCTTTACAAAATTGCTTGCCGGGTTAGGGTTAACGGCAATTTCTATACCGGTAGCGGTTGACAATATAATTGCCCCGTGAATGGGCGATAGTATAAAACTACTATCGTTGCTTATTTGTCGCAGCTGGTAATAATAACGCTTATTGGGCTGCACATAATTATCTATATAAGTGTAGATGGATGGTGTAGTAATAGTTCCTGCGCCATTTACAAAACCTATCTGCGTAAAATTGGTGCTGTCAAGGCTTCTGTACACAGCAAAGCCTTTGTTGTTATTTTCTGACAATGTTGTGAACGATAACACAATATTTTGCTGAAAGCCCTTTACCGTAAAATCTATTAAAGGCTTGGTTAATGTGGTGTTGGCCGATACCAATAATATTTGTTGCGCACCTGTAAAAGTACCGGTATAAGTGATGTAGCCAGCTACTGAATTTTCTACTACTGTAGGGGTAACCAATTGAGCCGAGATTGTATCGATGATACCGTTAGCGAGGCTAACGCCTTGTTTTAATTGAAGCATTTTAAGGGTAAGCTTGTTAACTGCCCAGCCGGCCATTTCATCTTCTGTAAAGTATAAAGTAGCCTTGTAAGGCGTGTTGATGCTTGCTGTACCTGGCGTTATGGCAAATACTTTTTGACTGCGTAAATATGCGCCACCAACAGTTGATAAAGCTGTAGAGCCTAAGCCAGGCTGTGTTATTTGCGCCGCCATACTGTTTAAGGCCGTTCCTACTGTACTAATATTTGCAATTACTTTATTATTGGTGGTACTGCGGAAAACATTTACGTTGGTGTTTGTCCGTATATCGAAACCATAACTTGTGCTTACCGTAGTTTCAACGGTATAAGGGATACCCTTTATTTGTACATCATCAATTAAAAATGGCGGGTTGTTGCCGGTATTATCATCATTAATCCAACGGAAGCCTATACCGAAAGTAGTATCATTAAAATTAGTTGGTAAAATAATGACGCCAGAATTTTTTAAGGTACTATCACCCTGATAAATTTTGCTGGTGCCACTTGCATCGATAAGGCCGCCAAACCTACGGTTATCATAGGTGTACATAAGGCTGCCATAATCGTTATTGCTGTTTATATCTTTTAATTCGCCATTACTTTTATAATTGAAATTTAACGTAGTGCTTGTATATCCTATACTACTAACTAATGGGCTTACAGCCACCGCATCTGAAGCAGATGTATTTGTATATTCCAGCGGCTTTGTAACACTGTTATTAGTGATGTAGAACGCCGGGCCGCTAACGTCTGCTCCTCCATTATTGCCTATCCTCCAAATATTTGGGCCAGCAGGGTCTTTAAAAGAACCTGCTAACCAGGCACCAGGCGTATCAAACGTTTCGTTTAATAGCACAACCGGGCTGCTGCCAATCTTCACATTGTCATCATCTTTAATATAGATTGCCATGCTTTGCCCTGTGGCGCCTGCAGTTACACCAGTACCGCTAATTGTGTAATTTAATAATAGCGACCTATCGCCATCTGCTTCCGCATTATCAAAAATTCGAATTTTTATAGGTTTAAAATTATCGCCTGCGGCAAAGGTAATTGCAAGTGGTGTTAACAACTGGTAATGAAAATTATTGATGGCAGTACCTGATGGCAGCAGGGTAACTGTTGCCGCACCGCGACCACGAGCGCCTGAGCCAAACCTTGCAACAGCTGCATTTTGTCGTTTTTGCCTGTATATGCTGGCCAGACACGTCAATAGTGCATAACAGGCTCTTAGCTGGCCTTGGTTTATGGTGCCATGCACAACAAAGGGCTGCTCACGCG
>JANXVN010000132.1 GCA_025351645.1 Ferruginibacter sp. | reverse complement strand
GTTGATAAGGCAAAAAGGCATTATAAAAAAATGATATTTTATATCAATTACCGTCTTGCCGCCTTACCGGCAATTAAAGCCCAAAAACATTAAAGAGTGTTACTTGCGAATGCCCTAAGAACCCTCCTTTAGAGGGCATGGAGGCTGCTTCTTTACTGCTGCTGTATAATTACACACACAGTTGTCTTATCCAACAAAGCAAATTCTTTTAAGCCCCATGGCTGATGTTTAACTACATTAAGGTTTGGGTGCAATAAATCTGGATGCGCCTGTTTTACTTCTCTGTACAATGCCTCAATATCATCTGTTTCAATGCGTATCTCTGGCCTGTCTTTTGCGGCATATTCGGCATCTTCCAGCAATTGTATGGTTACATCATCACGGGTAATAATGTATAGTTTGGCATCGTTGTATACTACTTTAAATTTAAGCCCGTCTACAAAAAGGTGCAGGCCGTCTTTGATATGTTCATAAAAAATTTTGGGGATAATTTTGGTTAAGCGCATTGCTTATTATTTTTGATTGTTATCAATAAAACTTAAAAGTAAAGAAACATTGGTTTGTTAGAGGCTTGTTTTTTGATTGACAACTGGCAAGCAGATACTGGGGTATAAATTATAGTCATTATCTTACCTATCATTTTACACCTGCTTAATTATTAGTACCTAACCTTTACGAAAACAAATTTTAAATTTAACCTGCGTTATTTTTTAATCGGCATAGGCTTGTTTATTATTGAGGTATTAATTGCTTTATACATGCACGGCCGATTTGTACGTCCTTATATCGGAGATCTTTTAGTGGTGATGTTAATTTATTGTTTTGTAAAAGCATTTGTAAATACGCCTGTATTTAAAACAGCCGTTGCGGTATTGATATTTTCGTATACCGTAGAAGTTACCCAATACTTTAAATTAGTAGAAGTGCTTGGTTTAGGAAAATCAACATTTGCAAGGGTTATTTTTAGCAGCTCTTTTGAATGGGTTGATATGCTGGCTTATACAGCTGGTATTTTGATAGTGTTGGCAATTGAAAATTTTGTAAAAAAAGGGTTTTGCAAAAAACAACATAATTACCAGGCAGTATAAGCCCCATACCTAGTGGAAAAAGTTCAATAAAGAGATGCCGTAAAAGAGTGCGACGCCTATGAAGATCCACATAGTTGCTGTATTGGTTGGGACAAAAAAGGCTGTTCTTTACAAAAGTTATTGCATTTCCTTTAACTTATACAACTTCAAATACATAATATATTTGGTATTGAATTTGCCCATAGGCAGCGAAACGTTATTTTTGTAATAATTTATCATTCCCTGCGCAGAAGCATCAACATATTAAAATGGTTTTTTTTTACACTAATATTTTGGTTGGCGCTTGCTATGCTGATGGTTTACTTAAAGCCAGCGTACCCAACATGGGTTTTTATTATCGCGTCAATTGCCTGGATAGCAGGCTGGCTGTACACTTTTAAAAGAGCCAAACATAAAAGCTGGTTCTTTTTAGCTTTTTTTATACCCATAGCTTTTGTATGGACGGTACTTCATGTTACGTTTGTACAAAACTGGATAGTGTCTGTTGTAGCCGATAAGTTTTCGAAAGGGCTGAAAGCTAAAGTACACATCAACCACATTGATTATAGCTTTTTTGATAAGCTAGACCTAAAAGGGCTATTGGTGGAAGACCAGCATAAAGACACTTTATTATATGCCGGCAGCGCTAAAGTGAATATTACAGATTGGTTTTTCCTGAAAACCAAAGCCACTTTAAAATATATTTCGCTAACAGATGCACAGGTAAATATGCATCGTACAGACTCTGTATGGAACTACCAGTATTTAATAGATTATTTCGCCTCGCCTAAAACAAGCACATCCAATAAGGAAGGCATCCAATTCGATATAAAAATTTTGCAGTTAGAAAATGTGCACTTTAACCAGATAGATAAATGGGCAGGCAACAACATGATTGTGTCTTTAAAAAAACTTGATTTGTTTGCAGATGATATTAGCCTATCGAAAAAATTGATCAGCATAAATACGCTTACGCTTGATGGGCCAGAATTTACCCAATACGATTTTGAAGGCAACCGCGAAAAGCTGCACATTAAAAAAGATACCACCTACCCCGAAGTAAAAACTACTGCTTACCAGTGGAACAACGCTGGCTGGGTTTTTAATGTAAAAAATATCCGTTTAACCAACGGCGTTTTTAATAGTGAAAAACAAACAGACAGGTTGCCATACGAAGGCAGTTTTGATGGCGTGCACATGCGCTGGCGCAACATTACCGGCGATTTTAAAAACCTGCATTTTGAACGCGACACCCTTACTACGGATGGCAATTTAGCCACTACGGAGCGTTGTGGGTTTGAACTAAAAAAACTTTCGGCAAAAATTAAGTTTACGCCAGAAATAATGGAGTTTAAAAACCTTAGCCTTGTTACCAACAAAAGCAGGCTGGGCAATTATTATGCTATGCATTACAAAAGCTTTGGTAAAGACATGGGCGATTTTATACACAGCATAATATTAGAAGGCAATTTTGTTAATAGTGTATTGAATACCGACGACCTGGCTTTTTTTGCGCCGGATGTAAAAAGCTGGAAAAGGGTATTTGAACTGCAAGGCATTGCAAAAGGAGCAGTAGATAATTTAAGTACAAAAAAAATGCTTATAAAAAGTGGCAATAGTTTTATTGATGGCAACATCGATTTAAGGGGCCTGCCGGATATAGAAAACACTTTTATCGATTTAAGGGCAAACAACTTGCAGACCAATTTTGCAGATATAACCACCATCATCCCCTCTTTAAAAAACGTTACGCAGCCAAACCTTGCTAAACTAGGCAACATAAATTATAAAGGAAATTTTACCGGGTTCTTAAATGATTTTGTGGCTTTTGGCACTATAAACACCAACCTGGGCGTAGTTACCGGTGATGTTAACCTAAAGCTGCCTGGTAACCGGTCGCCCATTTATTTAGGCAAAATTTCTACCGCAGGCTTTAAGCTGGGGCAATTTTTAAATGTGCCTAACGTAGGTACCATTGTTTTTAATGGTAAATTAAATGGTACGGGCTTTACAAAAAAAGATGTTAAAGCAAATTTTGATGGCAATATCAACAGCATTGAATTTGCTGGGTACAGGTACCAGGGCATTGCCATTAAAGGAGATTTTGGAAAGTACCTTTTTAACGGTCTTGCCAGCATAAACGACCCCAACTTAAAATTAAACGACCTTAAAGGAAGCATTGATTTTAGCGGCCCACAGCCACAGTTTAATTTTGATGCCGACCTTGCCAGCGCTAACTTTAAACAACTAAAGCTATCACAAGATTCTTTCGGGCTAAAGGGGCATTTTAACCTGAATTTTACAGGTAAAAATATTGATAACTTTTTAGGCACAGCAAAAATTTACAACGCTAGCTTAACGCATAATGGAGCGCCTTTATCTTTCGATTCGCTAATATTGCAATCATCCATTATTGACGATAAAAAAAGCCTTACCCTGCAAAGCAATAATGTAGAGGCAGCCATAAATGGCAAGTTTAACATTAGGGAACTGCCAGATGCTTTTAAAGATTTTTTAAGCCGCTACTATCCTGCCTATATTACAAAGCCACCATACGAAGTTAGCGATGAAAATTTCACATTCGTGATAAAAACTAAAGATGTAGATGGCTACATACAATTGCTGGACCCCAAATTAAAAGGTTTTAATAACACCACTATTGAAGGCAACTTAAAATTAAAAGAAAACCAACTAAACGTAAATGCAGATATTCCGGAATTTAGTTATGATGGAAAAGCCTTCAATAATATCCGTTTAAAAAGCACGGGTAATTTTGATACGCTTGTGGCTAGGATTGATGTGGATGATGTAATGATAAACGATAGCCTGCATTTGCCAGCCACCAAGCTTATGTTTAAATCCCACAATGATATTACGGATATCGGCATAACCACAAGTGCCAGCAAAACCATTACCGGCGCATCTATCAACGCACAGGTGCAAACATTAAAAGATGGCGTGAAAATCCATTTTTCACCATCTTCATTTATTATTAATGATAAAAAATGGCAGCTTGAAAAAGACGGCGAACTGGTACTTAGCAAAAGCCGTGTTAGTGCCACAGAAGTAAAATTTTTACAAGGCAACCAGGAAATTGATATTGCCACCGAACCATCGGCTCTTACCGGCGCAAGTGTTATTGTTGTTAAGCTTTTAAAAGTAAATATTGATGACCTTGCCCCACTGGTATTAAAAAAGCCAAGGCTGGAAGGGCAGATAACCGGCACCGTAAAAATAGCAGACCCGTTTGGGAAACCCACCATTACCTTCGATACCAAAAGTGAAGAATTTAGATTGGATGGCGACTCTATAGGCATTATAACGGCCAGTGGCAATTATGATGTTGGCACCGGTATAGCCACGTTTAAAACAGGTGCTAATAATAAAGATAATACCTTCGACATACAAGGCACCTACAATACTAAAGATTCTTTGGGTAACCAGGCCGATATTTCAATAGTATCGCCAAGGCTCGACCTTAAGATATTGAACAATTATTTAAATGGCATCTTTAGCGACATGAGGGGCTTTGCCAATACATCCGACCTGAAAATTACGGGCAATTCAAAACATCTTTCCATAAGTGGTACCGCCAACCTTACAGAAGGTTCCGTGAGGGTTTTATATACCCAGGTAAAATATAATTTTAAAAACGAAACCATCATTTTTAACCCCGATGAAATTGATTTTGGCAGCATTGCCATTACAGATACCCTAAATAATTCGGGTACCGTAAGCGGCAAAATGTACCATCGCTTTTTTAACGATATTAGCTTTGATAACATTAAATTAGAAACCAATAAGCTGCTGCTACTTAACACAACAAAAAGAGACAACAACCTTTTTTACGGCAAGGTTATAGGCCAGGCAAGGCTAGCGCTTAACGGCAGCACAGAAAATATGGTGATGAATATTAACGGCGAGCCATCGATAACTGATAGCAGCCATATTTATTTATTAAGCGGCAACAGTGTAGAAAGTGGCGTAGTAGATTATATAGACTTCATTCAGTTTGGTAGCAAGATGGATGATTATTATAAAGGCAGGACCAGCAGTAACATTACTGTAAACATGGCGCTCACAGCCAACCCTAGCTGTAAGATAGATGTGATACTAGACGAAAGCACCGGTGATATTATTAAAGGCGAAGGCAGCGGCTTATTAAAAATAAGGGTGGGTACTAAAGAGCCACTATCCATTAATGGCAGGTACGATATCAGCAAAGGAGAATACACTTTTAACTTTCAGACTTTCCTTAAAAAATACTTTACCGTAAATAGCGGCAGCATTACGTGGAACGGCGATCCGCTGAAAGCGCAAATAGATATCATTGCAGAATATCTTGCAAGCAATGTAGATTTTAGTACCCTTGGTTCTATAGCATCCAACACCAGCAGCAACGCATCTACCTTTAACCAAAAAGGCGATGTAAAAATAATGGCGCATTTAACCGAAACCTTGTTAAAGCCTGCTATTGATTTTGAGTTTCAATTGCCAGAGTCCAGCCCGCTGCGAAGCGATTTTTTTATAGTAAAAAGGCTGCAGCAGTTTCAGGAAGATAAGAACGACCTCAACAAGCAAGTAACCTCTTTATTACTTTTTAATACTTTTATAAGTTCCACTCAAAGTTTTATTAATGCAGGCAGCGGCTACAATGTTTTATCCAGCACGTTGGGCGGTGTAGTATCCAGTGCCATTTCCGGATTTTTTAATAATGTACTACAAAAATATATTAAAAACACTTCTTTATATTTTGGCTTAAACAGTAGCATGAACAGCCAGGCAGACCTTAATGCAAACGCTGCCCAATTACAGGCTGCTGCTAAAAGCGGGTTGGTATTTACTTTGCCAAATGGCCGCTTAATTGTTTCGGCCGGCGTTAATGTAGATTACAACAACCCCTACATTAATTATAGGAACAACAATGTATTGGTAACGCCAGATGTAACAGTAGAATTTTTAATTACCAAAGATGGCCGCGTAAGGGTGGTAGGCTTTAACCGCACCAATTACGATTTGTACGGCGAAAGAAATAAAACCGGTATCAACTTATCTTACCGCAAAGATTTTGACAAGCTATCAGAATTATTTAAGCCCAATAAGCCGAAGTACATAACTGCTGTGCCTAAAAAAACAATCACCAATTAAGATTCAATGCCGTTAAGTTAAGACCTTTCCTCTCCTTTGGAGAGGGTTAGGGTGAGGTAAAGACAAACATTTTAATCCTTAACTTAACGGCATTGAATTAAGATTGAAAATGGTTTTACCTGTTTATAAAATTATTATTTATTAGTAATTTATTGAGCAATAGCCAACCCTGAACTTAGCATTAAATTTATTAAGATGTTTTTTGTTGTTTCGGCCAATACATAGCCATATTCGGCTTCATAGGCGTCGCACTCTTCAAAAGTTGTTTTTCAGTGAGCTTTTATTATGCATTATGGGCTTACGCTGTATTGGCATTTGTATTAACACGCCGCGACGTGTTCCTACAAATGCAAAAAATTTGAGGGTTATTAGGTAAGCATAAACTAACGATTACAAAAAATCAGGCATACCACATCCTACATCAAAATAAAAATAAACCCCTCAGCAATAAAGGATTATATTTTCTGCTCATTTAGTATGTTCAAAATATCATGCCCCATCTTATCTCTTTTTGTGGTAAGGTATTTTTCGTTGTGCTTATTGGGTTTAATTTCTATAGCAATTGTTTCAACAACTTGCAGCCCATAACCTAATAAGCCTGCACGTTTGCGGGGGTTGTTGCTCATTAATTTCATTTTGCTGATGCCCATGGTGCGTAAAATTTGTGCACCTACGCCATAGTCCCTTTCATCCATGCCAAAGCCTAATTTAAGGTTTGCTTCTACGGTATCCATCCCTTCTTCCTGCAATTTGTAAGCACGCAGCTTATTTAGTAGCCCAATGCCACGCCCCTCCTGGTTCATATATAGTACAAGGCCTTTACCTGCGTCTTCCACCATTTTTAAAGCTTTGTGCAACTGGTCGCCACAATCGCAACGCAGCGAGCCTAAAATATCCCCCGTCATGCAACTGCTATGTACCCTAACCAATACAGGCTCATCTATTTCCCAATCGCCTTTTTTAAGTGCCAGGTGTATTTCGCCGGTAGTTATTTGTTCAAATGCAACCAGTTCAAACATACCATATTTTGTAGGCATCTGCACCCTAACTTCTTCTTTTATTAATGTTTCTTTAGCAACTTTGTAAGTAATAAGATCTTTAATAGAAATTATTTTAAGATCGAATTTTTTTGCTATTTCTTTTAATTCCGGCAACCTGGCCATACTGCCATCTTCATTCATTATTTCTACTAAAACACCTGCGGGGGCAAAGCCTGCAAGCTCAGCAAGGTCGGTAGTTGCTTCTGTATGCCCTGCTCTTCTCAATACACCACCCGTTCTGGCTTTTAGTGGAAAAATATGCCCTGGCCTGCCAAGGTCTTCAGGTTTTGTATCAGGGGCAACCAATGCCTGTACTGTTTTTGCCCTATCAGAGGCTGAAATACCCGTTGTGCAGCCATGCCCTAACAAATCTATACTAACTGTAAAAGGGGTAGCGTGCAAAGATGTATTGTCGCTTACCATTGCCTGCAGGTTAAGCTCATCGCAACGCTGTTCTGATAAAGGCGCGCATATCAACCCACGCCCGTGCGTACTCATAAAATTGATAATGGCTGGCGTAACATTTTGAGCGGCTGTTATAAAATCGCCTTCATTTTCACGGTCTTCGTCATCTACCACTATAACCAGCTTGCCATTTTTAATATCTTCTATGGCACTTTCAATACTATCTAACATGCTTATTAATTTTGTGTTGTAAAGTTAATAACGTTTAACCTAGTAAATAAGTTATAGTGGTTACGCAATAAGAAAATGTTTATCCTGGTTTCATACTATCTTTTGCAAAAGAGGTTTAAAAACATAAAGAAAAGTAGGATGTTTTTAATTTAAAATATAAAATGCTGCTTATTATTTATCCTTAATAAATAATATTTAATTTTTACGGCTATTTTTAAGATAGATACAATCAATAACAATTTTTTTAATTATTTACAATAGCTATACCATACAATTACCGAATAAAAATTAGAGGTAACAATTTGGTAATCCAACTTCATGCAGCGTTTGGAATAATTCAATTGCCTTTTACATTGTTAATAAGTATTAACATTTGTAACTAGATTTTCACCTTTCTTTGCCTCTTCAAAAAAAATAATGCTTTTAAATATTGCAGTTATTTTTTAAGAAGTGCCTTACTAACGATTGCCCAATCATATAACAGCAACAAGTACTATATGTATCATTATTTGTTTAACTATTATAAATAAAAGTTTCTTATAAATAAACTATGCCGTCATTTTATTCATAACAATTTGTAAGCGCAAGATCCACTACCTAAATAAAAATTTCATTTCACATTTGCACAAAATTCAAAAGACATTTATGACAAGAAAATTCAGACTGCTAACGGCAATGTTCTTATTGTTTGCCTCACTAGCGAAAGCCCAGGAAACTACTTCGGAAATCCAGGGTGTTGTAACAGATGGCAACACGCCCGTAAGTAACGCAACCATTGTTGCTACCCACGTACCAACAGGTACAAAATACAGTACTACCAGCCGTAAAGATGGCCGGTATAATTTAGCTAACTTACGTGTAGGCGGCCCGTACACTATTACTACAACTTTTGTAGGCTTTGCTCCAGCTTCGCAAAATAATATCAGCTTATTGCTTGGCCAGGAATACAAGGCTGATTTTGCCCTTAACCAATCTACCACCAACCTTACAGAAGTAGTGGTTGCGAGTAGAAAGCAAGACAAGAATTTTAATAACAACCGTACCGGCAGCCAGGAAATAATTGGCCGTACACAGATTGAAAGATTGCCAACTATAAACCGGTCACTATCAGATTTTACTAAATTAGAACCAACAGCAAATGGCTTAAACATTGGCGGCCGTAGCAGCCAGTACAATAATTTAACAGTTGATGGTGCTAACTTTAATAATTCTTTTGGCCTATCGGGCACATTAGGCGGCCAAACAAGCAGCGAACCAATTAGCCTGGAAGCTATTGAACAAATACAGGTTAACGTTGCGCCTTATGACGTTACACAAGGCGGGTTTTCTGGCGCTGGTATTAACTCTGTAACTAAAAGCGGTACTAACCAATTTAAAGGTTCAGTATATACCTATGTTAAAGGGCCGGGCACACAAGGGTATAATGTTGGTACTACCACCATCCCTAAAACAGATTTTAGTTTTAATACAAGAGGCGCTTCTTTAGGCGGCGCTATTATAAAAGATAAATTATTCTTCTTTATAAGTGGTGAGCAAGTTAGGCAAACAGCACCCGCAACTAGCTTACAGGCATCTGATGCAACGCATACACCAGGCGGCAACTTTTCTCAGGCTAACTTCGATACATTAACAGCATTAAGTAAATTTTTAGATACAAAATATGGTTACAAAACGGGAGATTTTCAGAATTACTCTTTTGAGACAAGAAGCGATAAAATTACTGCCAAGCTTGATTGGAACATCAATCAAAGTAACACGCTTACAATTAAATACAATTATTTAAAATCAGCTCAAGACCAATTTGCCAGCAATAGCAGGCCTGGAATTGGACAAGTTACAGGCGGACAGCCAGGTACTACTTCAATGCCTTTTTATGGAAGTGGCTATAAAGTAAATAATAATTTTAATATTGTAATTGCAGAATTAAATACACGTTTTGGCAATAAAGCAAGTAATAAACTGCAATTTGGCTATACAGCCTTAAGGGATTATCGTTCTCCCCATTCAACCAGCCCAACAATGCCTTTGGTAGATATTTTAAATGGTTCAGGCAATATCTATACAACTTTTGGCTATGAAATGTACACGTACAATAATTTACTGAATACGGATGTTTACCAATTTGCCGATTTCTTTAAATTTTATAAAGGCGCACATGAAATAACCCTTGGTACACAAGATTATTACAGGAAATATAAAAATGCATTTGCGCCAGGCTACCAGGGTGTTTACCAGTTTAACAGCCTGCAAGATTTTTATAAAAGTGCAACACAAGGAACAGCTAATGCAAGAAATTATTATCTGCAGTACTCAGCATTGCCAGGCGGCGCCTTTCCTTTTGCAGAAGCAGGATCAACCGAACTTGGATTTTTTGCACAGGATAAATGGCGTATGAGCAATAACTTTACGCTTACTTATGGCCTGCGTGCAGATTTAACTATTTACAAACAAACATTTACCGATAACCCTGCATTTGATGCGCTTACTTTTAAAAATGGCGCTACTTACAATATTGGCAAAGCACCAGCTACTACCCCATTATGGTCACCAAGGATTGGTTTTAACTGGGATGTTAAAGGAGATAGGACTTTACAAATCAGAGGCGGTGCAGGTATATTTGCTGGCCCACCACCATTTGTATGGATAAGCAACCAGGCTAGCAACAATGGTATTCAGTTTGGTTCTTTTACAAGGTCTACTCCGGCTAACCCAACTGCTACACCGCCAGTTCCTAGTAACCTTGTAGCATTTAACCCTGATAATACTGCGTACATTCCACCAGGCAGTGCACCAAACTCATCTTACAGTACTGCATTAACAGACAGGAACTTTAAATATCCTCAGGTTTTAAAAGGTAGCTTAGCTGTTGATAAAAAGTTTGCTAACGATATCATTGTTACTTTAGAAGGTACTTATTCTAAAGATGTCAATGCTGTTTACTATCAAAACATCAACCTTAACCAAACCAATGCTTTTGCTTTAGGTGGTGCCGATAATAGGTTACGTTACCTTACAAGCACTACAAATTCTAACAAATATTATTCAGGCAAAACATTAGCAAACCCAAATATTGGCAATGCAATTTTAATGAGCAACACCAGTAAAGGTTATTCTTACACTATCACTGGCAGGGTTCAAAAAACTTTTAAGAATTTATTTGCAAGTGTGGCCTATACATTTAGCCAGGCTAAAAATACTGCAGAATTTGGTAGTACTGCATCTTCGCTTTGGGCTGCAAGAGGTGTAACTGGTGACCCGAATGATGCTACTTTAGGCAATGCTGCTTTCTATCAGCCTAACCGGGTAATTGCTTATTTCTCTTATAAAGTACAGACAGGTAAATACTTCTCTACATCTTTGGGAGCTATTTTTGAAGTAACTAATAATGGTGCTTCTTCTTACGTTTACAACGGTGACCTTAATGGTGATGGCAATGCAGGCAATGACCTGATTTACATTCCAAAATCGGCAGCAGAAATAAACCTTGTAAAAGTAAACTCAGGTGGATTAGGTACTGGTACTGGTACACCATCAGCCCCTGTAACTGACGCCAGAACTGCTTCACAAATATGGAACCAGTTAAACAACTATATTAACCAGGACCATTACCTGGCTAACCACCGTGGCCAGTATGCCAAAGCAAATGCAACAGTAGGCGCTATTTACAAAAGGCTTGACCTTAACCTTACAGAAGATGTTTCTGTTAAAGTGGGAAAAGAAATGCATACACTACGTTTTACTATAGATTTAATTAATGCGGGCAACTTGCTTAATAAGTATTGGGGAACCTACAAAACGCCAACCACGAGCAATTTTCTTAAGTATGAAGGGTTAGGAGCAGATGGCAAAACGCCTAGCTTCTCCATGCCTTATCTTGATGCAAACAACCAGATTCCGGTTACCAATACTTTCAGGGACAACACAAATATTATTTCCCGCTGGCAGATGCAGTTTGGGTTCAGGTATTTGTTCAACTAAAAAATACAACTCAACCAAAACCAAAAAAGCCATCTCAAATTTGAGGTGGCTTTTTTAATATCCTAAACTTTCTACAAAGTATTAACTGAATAAAAACTCAACATCTTCTTTGCTTAACTGCTTTACAAAACCTTCATTATCACCAATTAAATTATCGCTGAGCTCCTTTTTCTTTTGTTGAAGCTGGATGATTTTTTCTTCGATGGTATCCTTACAGATCATCTTATAAGCAAATACATTTTTGGTTTGGCCAATGCGATGGGTACGGTCGATGGCTTGTTGCTGCACGGCATTGTTCCACCATGGGTCGAAGAGGAAAACATAATCTGCCGCTGTTAATGTAAGCCCGGTATTGCCTGCCATCAAACTTATTAAAAATACATTGGTAGTATTGCCAGGCTCTTGAAAATTGGCTACCAGCGCAGCTCTTTGTTTTGGCGCAGTGCTTCCATCTAACTGATAAAAAGAAATCCCTTTTTGCGTAAACGTTTCCGCCAGCAGGTTCAGCATCTTTGTAAATTGAGAAAATACCAACACTTTATGCCCGCCAAGGTTAGCCAGTTCTTCCAGCAGCATTTCTGTTTTTACAGAGTGGTGGGTACTTCGTTCTTCTGCCGGCAATAATAATGGCGAGTTACAAGCCTGTTTTAATTTCATGATGCCTTGCAAGACTGCAAGCTTGCTTTTACCCAAACCTTCTGTTTTGATATTCATAAAAAGATTGCTCTTGATACTTTCTTTAATACCATCATACATATCTTTTTGCGCCATGCCCATATTGCACCACAAGATAGATTCTGTCTTTTCCGGCAGGTCTTTAGCTACTTGTTCTTTAGTGCGGCGAAGTATAAAAGGTGCTGTTAATTTTTGCAATGCCAGTATCTTTTCTTCGTTCCTATCCCTATCGATAGCATCGGCATATTCTCTTTTAAAAAACTCTTTGCTGCCAAACATGCCGGGCAATAAAAATTCTAATTGTGAGTATAAGTCGAAAGTATTGTTCATTACCGGCGTACCGCTTAACGCTACCCTGCTACGTACTTGTAACTGATAAATTGCCCTGGTGCTTTGGGCAGATGGGTTTTTGATATTATGGCTTTCATCTATCACCGCCACATCAAAATGGAAGGCTGCCAACTGTTCAATATCCGAGCGCATAGTGCCATAACTGGTAATGCAAATATCCATATTAGCTGCGCTGATGTTGGCGATATCCCTTGCCGGCCCGTGGTGTATATATGTGCGTAAGTGCGGCGCAAATTTAGCCACTTCATTTTGCCAATTATATACAAGTGAAGATGGGCAAACAATGATAACAATACCGCCTTTAACCTGCTCCAGGCGGTCGGCAATAAAACAGATGGTCTGCAAGGTTTTACCAAGCCCCATGTCATCTGCAAGGCAGGCGCCGGCATTAATTTCAGCCAGCATTTTCAGCCACTCAAATCCCTTTTGCTGGTAAGGGCGCAAAGTTGCTTTTATTTTGGTGGAGATGGGGAATAGTATGCCATCCGGTAGCTGCCAGCGCTCCCAATTTTTCCACCAATCATCATTTATCGTAATTTTTAAAGGCTGCTCATTGCCTTCATTTTTCTGTTCGCTTATAGCCAGCCATTGCGGCACGTTCAATTGCTTTTTATCTACCTTGCTATGTTTTATTATGGTAGCGTATTCATCAATCCAGGCCTCGCCTAAAACACCCAGCGAACCATCTTTCAACATTACCGCCCTTTGCCCGGCTATCAGCATTTTTTGTAATTCTGCCAATGGTATTTTTTCTTCACCAAATTGCAAAGAAAAATCTACCAGTAATGTTGTAGCATCTTTTGTAAGCACCTTCATTTCGGTTACCGGCTTATGGGCAGAGTACCGGAAATGTGTAAGCATATCAATGCCCACCAGCTCAATATCCATCTCTAATAACTGGTGATATACTTTTAAGAACCACTGCTTTTTTTGAGCCTCCGCAAAAGATAAATAGAACCAGCCATTCAATTGTTTTACAAAATTTGGATGCAGTGCTTCCAGTTGTTTTTTAAATGCCAGTTCTATTTCCTTGTTACGGTTTACAATGATAGCTTCGCCGTTATTGGTTGTTTCTAAAAATGGCTTCCACTCCCCTTCTGCAACGTAACCGTCATATACCCATTGGGGCGTAAGCACTAAAAAAGAATTGCTTATTTCACTAAGTAAAACTCTTTGCCGTGGCATTGTTTCAATAGTGGTGGTAGCAAACAAGTTATTGCGTTGTACTTTATAATTTTCTTCCAGCTTGCATAATATATTTTGTGCCATCAAAGTAGCATCAGCGCTGTATTGCTGCGGATTATTTTGTACCAGCCACTCAAGCATTTGGTAATCTTTATTGGCCAATAAAAAATATTCATTCTTGCTTTCCAATAAAAAATTAAACCTGCGGAATTCGTCTAAACTATAGTCATTGCCATTGATGTTCAGGATTGTTTTTAACAGCAGCCCATCACCATCTTTTACTACTTCAAATTGCAGCGATGGCTTGTATATACTGAATGTACACGGTGCAATAATCATATTGCCTGTGGCGGCATTGGGCAATTGGTGGTACCATTTTACAAGCCCTGCAAAAGGCTTAA
This sequence comes from Ferruginibacter sp., assembly GCA_025351645.1. Lineage (GTDB taxonomy): Bacteria > Bacteroidota > Bacteroidia > Chitinophagales > Chitinophagaceae > Ferruginibacter. The sequence continues at coordinate 7,652 of JANXVN010000132.1, read as the reverse complement.
AAAATTCAAATTGTTCCTGCAGTTTCCTGGCATAAGCGGGCATTAAAAAATCACGTAACTGTACGCCTGATTTTTGCTGCTTGTGACGTTTTATAATTTCGCTTTCCATTTTATAAAGCCCTTCATTGGTAAGCTGGTATAGGCCTTGTTTTGCCTGGTTAGGAAGGTTGTGATAATATTTGCGCAGATCCATATCGCCCAGGTCGGTAATATCATATTTTATCCCTGCTACGTGTTTTGAAACGGTTATAAAACGAAGTATATTTTTATTTTGAGTAAGCTGCAAAGGCAATAGCAGCAAAGCGTTCTTTTTTTCTGTTTTTGTATCGGCCATAATAGCAGCAAATTTAGGTTAATTAGCTAATTAGCTGGTGTGCTAATGTGCTAACTCTCTCGCATTGTAGCAATTAATAGTAATTAGTGTACCTCAATAGCACCATTAACAAATTAGCACATTAACTAATTACTTAGCATTATAGCTTATTACAGAAAACTACGGCTTTCGCCAATTAGCAAATTAGCACATTAGCAAATTAGCTAATTAGCACATTGGGTTTAAAGCCCTGTCTTGCCATCCCTTTCCATTTGCTTGCGCTTTTTTTTGCTGTACTTTTTTTCGTATTCTAAAATCTCTTTTGTCTTGGCTGGTTCCTTTTTTTCTTCGGCTGCTGTTGTAGCCACTGTGGTTTTATCTTCTGCATTTTTTAGTAAACGGCCATGGTCGTAAGTTTCTATCTTAATTATTTTACCGCCTGCAGAATAATATTTCCAATCGCCATTTGGCACACTGTATTGCTCCGCCTTTACCAATTTATATTTGCTTATTACATTATTGCCTTCGCCATAAACGGCAATGGTATCGTATGGTGCATCTGGGTTGTAGCCTTTCCATTCTTCATGCCTTTCAAGGTCGCCTAAAAAAGTAAAATATTCCTGCACGCCTTCTTTGCCGCCATGGCTATAATTTTCAACGGCCAGTATATCGCCAGTGCTATTATACTTGCGCCATGGGCCGCTTTTTTTATCACCTTTAAAATACCCTTCTTCGTCGTAGCCTGGCTCTCCTCTTAGTTCACCTACAGTTATTACCCATCTGCCTTGCTTTAGGTTATCCTTGTCCACTATATTTAACGTATCGCCTTTAGGCGATAAAATAAACGATTTGTATTGCGCGCTTGCCTTAAAACTAAATAAAACAAGTATTGGCAATGCAATATATAGGAAGGCTATTTTTATTTTTTTATAAAGCATGATACATTTTTTATGGCTATATAAACACAAATTTACTTTTTCTTTTACAAAGGCTAAGTAAAGCTAAAATCTTTTAACAATTATTGTACCGCCATAAACGTTTGTAGCTGCATAGAAATTGTATTTGGTACATTTGAAAAAAATTAACGTGAACAAAATATTGATCATTGATGATGAAGAGAAGTTAAGGGCATTGATGGCCCGCATTATAAAATTAGAAGGCTTTGAAGTATCAGAAGCTGCAAGTTGTAAAGCAGGGTTAAAAAATTTAGCACAAACTACTATTGATGTAGTGCTGTGCGATGTAAAGCTTCCGGATGGCAACGGGGTGGAACTGGTAAAAGAAATTAAAAACACCTATCCATGTATAGAAATAATATTGCTTACCGCATACGGCAATATTGCCGATGGCGTACAAGCGATTAAAAATGGCGCTTTCGATTATATTACAAAAGGCAACGACAATGATAAAATAATACCCCTGATAAACCGGGCTATTGAAAAAGCACAACTGCAAAAACGCATTGAAAAACTAGAGCAGCAAGTTGGAAAGAAATATGGTTTTGAAAGCATCCTTGGAAGTTCGCCATTAATAGAAGAAGCGATTGCTTTTGCAAAAAAAGTTGCACCAACCCATGCCTCTGTTTTATTGCTGGGCGAAACAGGTACTGGTAAAGAAGTATTTGCACAAGCCATCCACAACGGTAGCCAACGTACAGGCAAACCCTTTATGGCACTTAATTGCAGCGCTTTTGGAAAAGACTTGTTAGAGAGCGAAATATTTGGCCACAAAGCCGGCGCATTTACCGGTGCCATAAAAGATAAGAAGGGATTAATAGAAGAAGCAAGCACCGGCACTTTGTTTTTAGATGAGATTGGCGAGATGCATTACGACTTGCAGGCGAAATTGTTGAGGGTATTGGAAACAAACGAATTTATTAAAGTAGGCGACACAAAACCAACCAAAGTAGATGTGCGCATCATTGCTGCCACCAACAGAGATTTGCAGCAGGAAGTAAAAGATGGCCGGTTTAGGGAAGACCTTTTTTATCGCCTTAATGTATTTACGATAGCATTGCCTGCTTTACGTGACCGTAAAAAAGACATCCCTGTGCTGGCTGAATTTTTCCTGCAATTTTTCGCACCAAAAACAAACGGCCACCTCCATTTTATTAGTAAAGATTTTATGGAACGCCTGCTACAGCACGATTGGAAAGGCAATATACGTGAACTAAAAAACGTAATTGAAAGAGCCGTAATATTAGCCACCAATGATGTACTAACAATTGATAGCCTGCCTTTAGAAATGCAACAATTGCTTTACGGGCAACAAACATTATCAGCTTTCGATTTAGCCAGCGTAGAAAAATTACATATCCAAAGAGTACTAAACCATACCAAAGGAAATAAGACAGAGACAGCCAAATTATTAAACATCGGGTTAACAACACTTTACAGGAAAATTGATGAATACAAATTATAAAATGTATTCTGTAGGAACAGGACGTGGCCTGTTCAGCACAAGCCACCGATACAACGAATACCCGCAAAATCTAATACCTGCAAAACAGGCTGCGGTTTTTTTTACCATACATACACTCCAAAACGGTAATCACCCTTTCAAAATGAAAGGGTTTTTTATTTATCCCCCCTCTTCAAAAAAAAAGTAACAGGCTATAACGCAATACCACCCACGTTGTTACGCATCAATTTTATAAATTAACTTTTAAGGTACATTTTTGGCAATTAGGTTATCCTAAAAAAAAAAGTAAATGAACAGCAAAAAGCTACTACTACTAATGCCCCTCTTACATTTTTTAAAATGCATCATAAAATACAACAATAAAATGGTACGCTTTATCTTATCTCCCGAACGCATTCACTAATAAATTTTATAAAAAACTTTAACCTTAAACAACAAATTATGAACACCATCTTACTACTTATCGCAGGGCTTATATCTTTTGCCCTCTTTTTTAAAGCAATTGATTTTTTTGAAAACATTTAGGGCTTATCATCATTTTTAACCAAAAAAAATAAAAATTATGTTTGTTATACTCTTCGTCTTATCGATAGCGGTATTTGTTTACCTCGTGTACGTCTTATTGAAACCAGAAAAATTTTAATCTTTAAAAAAGAATTATGAACACAGAATTAACCGGCATAATAATTTCCTTTATACTAACGGTATTGTTAGCCTATCCTTTAGGAAAATATGTAGCCAAATTATACAGCGGCCAAAAAACCTGGCTCGATTTTATGAAACCAATAGAGCGTTTTATGTACAAGCTCGCAGGCATTAACCCAGGGCAGGCAATGAACTGGAAAGAATTTTTAAAAGCAATGCTTACCATAAATATGTTGTGGTTTGTGTATGCTTTTGTGATGTTCCTTTACCAGGCACATTTACCTCTTAACCCGGATGGCAACCCCAACATGACTGCAGACCTTAGCTTTAATACCGCTATAAGTTTTGTTGTTAATTGTAACCTCCAGGATTACTCAGGCGAAAGCGGGGTTACTTACCTTACACAGCTTTTTGTAATAACGTTTTTACAGTTTGTTAGTGCGGCTACGGGCATTGCCTGTTTAATAGCTTTATTTAATGGGCTTAAAGAAAAAACTACGAATAACCTCGGCAACTTCTGGCAAATTTTTACTGTTACTATTACAAGGCTATTATTGCCACTTTGTATAGTGGTAGCGGTTTTACTAGTATTTAATGGGTCGCCCGCAAGCTTTGATGGTAAAGATACCATTACAACTTTACAGGGAGATACCATGCAGGTTAGCCGTGGCCCTGCAGCAGGCATGATCGCTATCAAGCACATTGGCACCAATGGCGGTGGATGGTTTGGCGCTAACTCTGCCCACCCGTTAGAAAACCCAAATTACTTCACTAATATGCTGGAAGTAATCGGGCAATGCTTAATACCTATCGCAATGATATTCGCTTTAGGTTTTTACATTAAACGCAAAAAATTCGCCTATGTAATTTTTGGTGTGATGACGCTGGGCGTTTTATTGCTAATGATACCTACAATAATTACTGAAATACATGGTAATCCGCTGATAGCAAAAATGGGTGTAACCCAACTTACCGGTGCCATGGAGGGTAAGGAAGTAAGGTTTGGCCCTGCTGCCTCTGGTTACTGGAGCATACTTACTACTGCAATTTCTACTGGTTCGGTAAACTCAATGCATGATAGCTCAATGGCATTATCCGGCCTTATGCAAATGCTGGCTATGTTGGTCAATGGCTTTTATGGAGGCTGTGGCGTAGGCATACTCAACTACTTTATCTATATCATCATTGCCGTGTTTATCTCTGGCTTAATGGTAGGAAGGACCCCGGAATTTTTAGGCCATAAGGTAGAAGCAAGGGAAGTAAAGATTGCAGCGCTGGTAACTTTATTATCTGCCTTCATCATTAAAGGCGGTACAGCATTGGCAGCCTATTACTTTGTAAACCACGGCAATGCAGATTGGGCAGTAAAACCCGGCGCATGGCTTAATAATCCAGGCTACCACGGCTTTTCGGAAATATTGTACCAGTACACATCTTCTAACGCAAACAATGGTAGCGGTTTTGAAGGCGTGGCCGATAATAACCCTTTCTGGAACATCACCACAGGCTTTGCAATGATATTGGGCAGGTTCCTCCCCATTATTGGGCCGATAGCAATTGTTGGGCTAATGGCCAATAAAAAATATGTGCCAGAATCTGCAGGTACTCTAAAAGTAGACTCTATTACATTTGGCATGATGACGTTTGCCGTTATCATTATCGTTACTGCACTGTCTTATTTTCCACCACTGGTATTAGGCCCAATAGCCGAGTATTTCAGTATCCATTAATGGATGGCAAATAACATAAACCATCAGCAAAAACTATTACTAAAAAATCAACACCGTTATTTTTAAAGAAGTAATGGCACCACAAAATAAAAATTATGGCAAAGGATCAATCAAATAAACTCTTCGAGCCAGCACTTGTAAAGGAAGCGCTCAAGCAGTCTTTCGTAAAACTAAACCCCCGCATCATGCTGCGCAACCCCGTAATGTTTACGGTGGAAATTGGCACGGCCATTATGCTGGCGGTATGCATCTGGATAGCGGCCGGCGAAAAATCACAGGGGCACCTGGGTTACAATGTGGCCATCTTCCTTATCTTATTAATAACGGTACTATTTGCCAACTTTGCAGAAGCCATCGCTGAAGCTAGGGGCAAGGCACAGGCAAACAGCTTGCGTAAAACAAGGGAAGAAACACCCGCAAAATGGATACAGGCCGTTGGCGAAATGTACGTGGACGAGGTAAAAATCGTCCCTTCTTCCCAACTAAAAAAAGGCGATATTTTTCTTTGCGAAACAGGCGACATGATACCGATGGATGGCGAAATTATATGGGGTATAGCAACCATTGATGAAAGCGCCATAACCGGCGAAAGCGCACCAGTGATAAGGGAGAGCGGCGGTGATAAAAGTTCTGTTACCGGTGGTACCAAAGTATTAAGCGATAAAATAAAAGTAAGGGTAACTACCGAACCTGGCGAAAGTTTTTTAGATAAGATGATTGCCTTGGTAGAAGGTGCCAGCCGCCAAAAAACACCCAATGAAATTGCACTCACCATTTTGCTGGCAAGCTTTACACTAATATTTTTAATAGTGTGCGTAACACTAAAACCTTTTGCAGATTACGCCAACACCCCGCTTACGGTTGCCGCATTAGTATCGCTTTATGTTTGTTTGATACCTACTACCATTGGTGGCTTGTTAAGCGCAATCGGCATAGCGGGTATGGATAGGGCTTTACGTGCAAACGTTATAACTAAAAGTGGCAAGGCTGTAGAAACCGCAGGCGACCTGGATGTACTTTTGTTAGATAAGACAGGCACCATAACAATAGGCAACAGAAAGGCTACTAACTTTTATCCGGCCAACGGAATAGATGAAAAATTGTTCATCGAAACCTCCGTACTTTCTTCGCTGGCAGATGAAACGCCTGAAGGAAAATCAATCGTTGAATTAGGTAAATTAAACCCTTCTTCTTTTGATACCAACAACTCCACCTTTATAAAATTTACTGCCGAAACAAGGAGCAGTGGTATGGACATGGCAGATGGCACAAAGGTGCGCAAAGGCGCATTCGACAGCATCCGCAACATGGTGGTAAAAGCAGGCAATCCTTTTCCGGCAGAAACAGAAGAAAGGGTAAAAATAATTGCCAGCAACGGCGGAACACCACTGGTAGTAAGCCGCAACAACAAAGCGCTTGGCGTAATCGAGCTGCAGGATATTATTAAGCCAGGCATACAGGAACGTTTTGAACGCTTACGTAAGATGGGCGTAAAAACAGTGATGGTAACAGGCGATAACCCGCTAACAGCAAAGTTCATTGCAGAGAAAGCAGGCGTGGATGATTACATAGCCGAAGCCAAGCCAGAGGATAAGATGAACTATATAAAAAAGGAACAGCAAAGTGGCAAACTAGTTGCCATGATGGGCGATGGCACCAACGATGCACCCGCACTTGCACAGGCAGATGTTGGCGTGGCAATGAACAGTGGCACCGCAGCAGCAAAAGAAGCCGGCAACATGGTTGACCTTGATAACGACCCTACAAAACTGATTGAAATAGTAGAGATAGGCAAACAATTATTAATGACCAGGGGTACGCTTACCACCTTCTCTATCGCCAATGATGTGGCTAAATATTTCGCCATTGTGCCTGCCTTGTTCATCGTATCGATACCAGGGTTACAATCATTAAATGTCATGTATTTAAAAAGTGCCGAAAGTGCTATTTTATCTGCGGTTATTTTTAACGCTATCATTATACCTATACTTATACCCCTTGCATTACGGGGCGTTGCTTACAAGCCAATAGGCGCAAGCGCATTGCTTCGCAGAAACCTGTTGATCTATGGCCTAGGTGGTATCATCGCACCCTTTATAGGCATAAAATTAATAGACATGCTGCTAAGCTTATTTATGTAAAAAATCGCTTTTGTGGCGGGTGCGCAAACTTGTACTGATAAAGCCTGTAGCGCATCAACCACGAAGCTTCTTTACAACATCAAAAAAGAAACCTTAAAAAATAATAAAATGAAAAAATATTTGTTGCCTTCTTTAAAACTTACGCTGGTACTCATTGTACTATGCTCCGTATTATACCCATTGTTTATAGCAGCAGTTGCAAAGCTGGCACCCGGCGGTGGCAAAGGCGAAACTGTAAGCGTTAACGGAAAAGTAGTTGGCTATGCCAATGTTGGCCAAAAATTTACAAATGATAAATATTTCTGGAGCCGTCCTTCTGCTGTAGATTATAATGCGGCAGGTTCTGCAGGCTCTAACAAAGGCCCCTCTAACCCTGAGTACCTTAAGCAAGTACAAGACAGG
>JANXVN010000117.1 GCA_025351645.1 Ferruginibacter sp. | reverse complement strand
CGGCTGTAGGGAATGTGCCAATGCCACCGGGAGTAATAATCATGGCTAATGTGGCCAACGTTAAAACCGAACAGGCAGCACCAATACCAAGATGGCTCACGTCGTTCACTGCGGAAAAACCAATATATATTTCAAGCAGGTACATGCACCATATAAAAATGGTATGCAGTAAAAACAGCCTTCTTTTTTTTAATTTTTTTATGCTTACAATGCCCTCCCGTAAACCAATGGTAAAATTATTAATGCGTTTTGTTAAACCGGCGGAAGCAAATTTTCTAAACAAAAAGCGAAGGAGTAAAAATGCAATGACAATTGCAACCACTATACCCAGGCTTTTTGCCCACAACGGTATACCATTGTTGTTATTTACCAGCGAATTGATTTCCGCTTTTACAAAATTGCCGACGAGTTCGTATTGAATCAACACAGTAAAACCTATAAAAATAAGGTAGCATAAAAAGTCGAAAATTCTTTCGATAACGATGGTGCCGATTAGTTTTTGAACGGGTATCTTTTCGTATCTGCCCAGCAGGGAACACTTTAAAATTTCTCCTAAACGGGGTACAAAAGAATTGGCCAGGTAGCCAACCATTGTTACGCCAAATGTATTCAGCAGGGAAGGGGTGTAGCCCAAAGGTTCCAATAATATTTTCCACCTTATTGAACGACTGATGTGACTGGCAAGAGCGAAAATAATCACGGGGATTAGTAACAGGTAGTTAGCACCAGCCAGCGCTGATTTAAATTTCGCTGTCTGGTCAGGCGTCATGTTATGAAATTGCCACCAGATTAAAAAAATACCGCCACCCAGGAAAATTATATATTGAAATACTATACCAGCTTTTTTACGCATAATTTAATTAAAAATACAAAGTAAAAAACAAAGAATGCTGAATACTAAAATGCGGCCTGTTGCAAAATGTTTTTAACGGCAGTATCGTTCTAACCGCTTACTATCATATTGTCAATCAGGCGAACATCATTTAAAAATGCAGCAACCAACGCCACTATTTTTTCCTTACCATCCCAGCTATCCACTAATTGCAAAGTATCGGCATTGGCCAGGGATACATAATCTACTTTAAAACCCCGGTATACCAGTTGCTGAGATGCAGTTTGAGCAAGGTTATGTAAATCGCCGGGCACAATATTTTCTTTTATATAAGCCAGGGTATTAAACAGGGCAACTGCCTGTTGCCTTTCGGCTTGCGTTAGTCTTTTATTGCGGCTGCTCATCGCCAGGCCGTTTAGTTCTCTCACCGTAGCACAAACAACAACTTCAACCAAAGGGAAATAGCTGTCTGCCATTTTTTTTAATACCATACACTGTTGAAAATCTTTTTGCCCAAGATATAATTTGTGTGGTGTAACAATTTCGAGCAGTCGGTGAACAACCTGGCACACGCCCTGAAAATGCCCCGGTCTGTATTCGCCTTCCAGAATGGTTTCAATAAAGCCGAGGTCAAAATGAAGGTGATGCTGCAAACCTTCGGGGTACATTTCCTTTACAGTTGGTAAAAACAACATATCGCAGCCGGCATTTTCCAGCAGGTAAATATCGGCTTCAATTGTCACCGGGTATTTCTCAAAATCTGCTGGATCATTAAACTGGGTAGGGTTTACAAATATGCTACAGACCGCAAAGTCTGTATCTTTTTTTGCTTTGGTAATAAGCGAAACATGTCCACTGTGCAGCGCACCCATGGTGGGCACAAAACCGGTTATCAGCCGACGGCTTTTTACATCGAACAGTATTTTTTTTAATTCAGCAATCGCTTTTACTATAATCATTGGTTGGTTTTAACAGGGATCAAATCTACGTTGATATTGAATTTAATAAAATTATTGTAACTTTGCATCCCTTTATGAAATCCTTCTGTTTTAATCTAATCAATCACAAATGTCAACAAAAAAAAGAATTTTATTTATTGCCAATGAAATGTCTCCTTTCGTAGAGCTTACAGAGTTTGCGGAGATTATTAACAAGCTGGCAGTAAAAGCGAATGACAGTGGAATGGAAGTAAGGTGCATCATGCCGCGCTTTGGTATCATTAATGAAAGACGGCACCGGTTACATGAAGTAGTCCGTTTGTCTGGCATTAATGTATCTATCGATGGCGATGATTACCCGCTTGTTATTAAAGTAGCCTCGCTGCCAAACGCCCGGCTTCAGGTTTACTTTCTAGATAATGAAGACTTTTTTAAAAGAAAGGCTGTTTTTACTGACGAACAAGAAAAATTTTATGATGATAATGGGCTTCGCACAGCGCTTTTTTGCAAAGGTGCTTTAGAAACCGTAAAAAAATTCGGCTGGCCGCCAGACATTATCCATTGCAGTGGCTGGATGACTGGGCTTATACCCATGTTTATAAAAGCGGCCTACAAAAAAGAACCCGTATTTAGTAATTGTAAAGTTGTTTATACCATTGGGCAAACAACTTTTAAAGAAAAATTAGGCGCTGATTTTTTGAAGCTGGCTACAATAAACGATAACGTAACAAAAAAAGAACTGGAGTTTTTTAAAGATAATAATAATGTAGCTATGTTTAGGGGCGGCGCTGCTTTTGCAGATGCAGTTACCTTTGGCGCAGAAAAAGTTGATAAAAAATTAGTAGAAGAATTTAGCAAGATAAAAGGAAAGAAAACGTTGCCGTTTAACCCGGAGAGCGACCTTACTGATTATTTGCAATTGTACAATGACCTGTCCAAATAACAAAATTTTGTTACCTTGTATAATCAAAAAAAAAGTTCATATAATTACTTCAAGCCTCCAATTTTTTTGGGAGGCTTTGTTGTTTAACGAGTTCACACCTATCTTTCAATTATAAAATAAAAAATAATGCCTTATTTGTTTACATCCGAATCTGTAAGTGAAGGACATCCGGATAAAATAGCTGACCAGATCAGCGACGCCTTAATTGACAACTTTTTAGCGTTTGACCCTAACAGCAAAGTAGCTTGCGAAACGCTGGTTACAACTGGCCAGGTAGTATTAGCCGGTGAAGTAAAAAGTAAAGCATACCTGGATGTACAGGAAATTGCCCGCGGCGTTATCCGTAAAATCGGCTACACTAAAAGCGAGTATATGTTTGAAGCAAATTCATGCGGTATTATTTCTGCCATCCATGAACAATCTGCAGACATTAACCAGGGCGTTGACAAACAAAAGAAAGAAGAACAAGGCGCCGGCGACCAGGGAATGATGTTTGGTTATGCCACCAACGAAACAGAAAACTACATGCCGCTGGCATTAGACCTCGCTCATTATATTTTGCTGGAATTAGCAGCCATCCGCAGGGAAAATACAGATATTAAATACTTACGCCCTGATGCTAAAAGCCAGGTTACGTTGGAATATGATGACAATAACCAGCCTATCCGTATTGATGCTATCGTAGTATCTACCCAGCATGATGATTTTGGTAAAGATGAAACCATGCTTACCAAAATAAAGAAAGATATCATTAACATAGTAATACCAAGGGTTAGGGCAAAATACCCAAAATACGACCACCTTTTTACCAATAAAATTAAGTACCATATTAACCCCACAGGCAAATTTGTAATTGGGGGGCCCCATGGCGATACTGGCTTAACCGGGCGTAAAATTATTGTGGATACCTACGGTGGCAAAGGTGCCCATGGTGGTGGTGCATTCAGCGGCAAAGACCCTAGCAAAGTTGATAGGAGCGCAGCTTACGCAACCAGGCATATTGCTAAAAATTTGGTAGCGGCTGGTTTGTGCAGCGAGGTTTTGGTACAGGTTAGTTACGCTATCGGCGTAGCACAGCCAACCAGTATTAACGTTGTTACTTACGGTACAGCTAAAGTTGCATTGACTGATGGCGAAATTGCTAAAAAAATTATGGGCATGAGCTGCTTTGACATGCGCCCTTACTTTATTGAGCAACGCCTAAAACTACGTAACCCTATTTACAGCGAAACCGCAGCTTATGGCCACATGGGGCGCAAAAATGAAGTTGTAGAAAAAACATTCCATACGCCTTACGGTAAATCTATTACTAAAAAAGTTGAGCTTTTTACATGGGAAAAACTAGATGCAGTTAAAGACGTAAAAAAAGTTTTCGGAATAAAATAATTATTGCCCACCTTTAAAAGAGGTTACAATGAAAGCCATAAGTTTGAAAGGACTTATGGCTTTTTTATACGAAGCCGCTTGACACTATTTAATTAATTTGTTCTAGTACCGTAAGCCACATTACCGATAGCATTTGCTGTTAGTATTAAAATTTTATTTTACAGCCTTTTCGCCTTACCGGCCAATTACTATCAATAACACTTAATTTTACTTTGTGAAAAATTTTAGACAACAACAACATCGCCCCAAAAAAAATACGCTGATAGTTGGTCGTGAAGCCGTCATCGAAGCTATGAAAACGGGCAAGCAATTAGAAAGGATCTACCTGCAAACTACCGTGCACGGCGAAGTAATCGAAGAAATAAGGAAGCTTGCAGAGCAGTACCTTGTACCCATCAACAAAGTGCCTGTCGAAAAATTAAATAACTTCAACGTAAGCAACCACGAGGGTTGCATAGCACTAATAAGTAAAATACAATACCAAGACCTACAGGATGTAATTTCCTTTATTGTTGAAAAAGGCGAAGTGCCCTTGTTTATAATTTTAGATAGCATTACTGATATCAGGAATATCGGCGCCATTGCGAGGAGCGCATTTTGTTTTGGCGTTAACGGAATTATCATTCCAGATAAAGGCGTAGGGGCTTTAAACGAAGATGCTATTTTAACCTCTGCCGGCGCATTGGAAAAAATTGCTGTATGCCGTGTAAGCAGCTTAATTAAAACTGTGGATGACCTGCACCTCAATGGCATTAAGGTTTTTGCCAGCGAAATGACGGCTACAAAAAAAGTATACGACATTAATATGAAGGAGCCTTGTGCCATCGTAATGGGCGGGGAGGAGCATGGCGTTTACCAGCCGCTGCTTAAAATTTGTGATGAGCAGTTCCAGATACCGATGCTGTCGGATTTTGATTCCCTTAATGTATCTGTGGCAACAGGCATTATTTTATACGAAGTGATGAAACAAAGGACTTTGTAAAATATAAATTCAACCTAACAGAAGATGGCTATTCAAAGTAAGAGCCATCTTCTGTTTTTACAGAAGTAGAAAGCGTTGCTTCAATTGTTTTTATTTCTTCAGCAGTAAAAAGCCGCCATTTGCCTACGGGCAAATTTGCTAGCGTAATATTCATAATGCGCTCACGTTTTAAGGTTTGCACACTATAGCCAAGCGCCTGGCACATACGCCTTATCTGCCTGTTAAGCCCTTGCACTAAAATTATACGGAAACGGTTTTTGCCTTCTTGCTTTACAACACATTTTTTGGTAATAGTATCCAGTATCTTTATACCGTTGCTCATCTTATGCACAAACTCGCCATTAATTGGCTTGTCAACCGTAACCACATATTCTTTTTCATGGTTATTGCCTGCCCGCAGTATTTTATTTACAATATCACCATCATTGGTTAAAAATATCAATCCTTCAGAAGGCTTATCCAGCCTGCCTACCGGAAAAATGCGGCTCTTAAAATTGATGAAAGAAATAATGTTGTCTCTATCCTTTAAATCGGTGGTACAGGTAATGCCCACAGGCTTGTTAAAAACCATGTACACTACTTTATCTTTCGTCTTGATCGGCTCGCCATCAATCTCTACTACATCCCCTTCATTTACACGGTTTCCCTTTATGGCCACAGTATCGTTAATGGTTACCCGTGCCTGTTCAATGTATTTATCTGCTTCCCGGCGGCTGCAAAAACCAGTTTCGCTAATGTATTTGTTAAGGCTTTTGTCCATAAGTAGTTGCAAAAATATGCCGCAAATCTAAACTTACTCAATAATGTAAATATTTTGTAACAAAACAATATAATAAATAAAATAGGGTATATAGTGAGATAATTACAATAAATAGCATTTTTTTCGTTTTAAGATAATAGTTATTTCCCTTTCCAATTAGACTTTTAGTGGGAAGGGAATGATTATTGCAACCTATCCTATACAAAAACTTTGAAAATTTTTATGAAAAAGACCATACTGATCTCCACTTTTTTAAT
>JANXVN010000115.1 GCA_025351645.1 Ferruginibacter sp. | reverse complement strand
GGGTCGTGTCGGCAAAGTCTTGGAAGTTTAAATGTTTCCAGGATGTCGTTTAGGGTAACGTACAACAAGTAAATATTTTTATTAGAGGAATAAACAAATGTCTTTCTTCTAATAAAAATGTTAGTAAAAGATATTAAAAGTAGAATTTAAATACGCTCCATATCAAACGGTAATTTCCTTATCCGCTTGCCAGTTAAATCGAAAATAGCATTGGTTAGCGCAGGCGCAAAAGGGGGCAAGCCAGGTTCTCCAACGCCACCGGCATCTGCGTTATTCTCCATGATATATACTTCTATCAGCGGTATGTCTGTTATCCTCGGCATTTTATATTCGTAAAAATTCTTTTGCTCGGCCATACCATCTTTATAAGTAATTTCATGCATCGTCGCTGCACCTAAAGCCATTACTATTGAGCCTTCTACCTGCGCTCTAACTGTATCCGGGTTTACATACCAGCCACAATCTATTACAGCCCATACCTGGTCAATTTTTAATTTTCCTTCTTTGTTTTTAGATACTTTTACTATCTGGCCAACCGTTGTTTCAAAGCATTCTGTAATGGCAACGCCGAAGCCTTCATTTTTCTTCCTGTCCTTCCAGCCGGAAACTTCTTCCATCTTATCGATCAGTCGCTGGCACCTTTCATCTTTTAAGTATTGCCTCCTGAATTGGAGCGGGTCTTTACCTGCTTCAATCGCTAATTCATCCATAAAACTTTCATACGCAAAACCGTTGGTAGAAGCATATACAGAACGCCACCACATAATGGGTATAGGCGTATCAAACGGAACATCCTGTATGCTTAAATTTTTTATGCTTTCGTAATAAGGCTTTAAAAATCCTTCCGACGAACTATCATTTGGCTTGTCTTTAGCCCCACCTCCCCATTGATCCATATTCTGGCCTGACAGCTTAACTTTAAAGGCACTTATTTCCCCATTGGCAATAACACCTTCGCAGCGGTAACTCATGCCGGGGCGATGTGGCCCCTGGCTCGTATCATCTTCCCTCGTCCACACTACCTGTACCGGCGTGCCCGTTTCTTTGGAGATCATGGCGGCTTCATAAGGATAATCCAGGAACGCTTTTCTTCCAAAACCACCGCCCAAAAAAGTAACGTTCACAATAACATTTTCTTTAGCTATGCCCATCTCAGTGCTCATAAATTCCTGCACCCAATCCGGGCCTTGTATAGGCCCCCATATTTCCAGTTTATCTTTTTGAAAATGAGCAATGCAATTCAACGGTTCCATTGCACTATGCGCCTGGTAAGGTGTTTGGTACACCACATCAATTTTATTTTGGGCTTGTTGTATAATGCTGTCGGCGTTTCCTTGTTTTTTATAAGAAAGGCCTTCCTTCATTTGCAAAGCTTCCTGCTGGCGTTTAAATATTTCTGATGAATCAAGGTGTTCAAACCCACTATCGTCCCACTCGATCATTAATGCTTTTTTGCCTTGTAAAGCTGCCCAGGTACTGTCTGCCACAACGGCAACGCCTTCTCTGTAAGTACTGTAAACTTTCATGCGTATTTTAAACACATTTTTTACGCCGGGTACTCTTCTTGCGGCCGAATCATCAAAGCTTTTTACTACCCCACGCAGGCGGGGGTTGCGTTCAACAGCCGCATATAACATGCCTGGTATTTTTTTATCAAGCCCAAATATAGCAGCGCCGTTGGTTTTTAATTTTGTATCCTGCCGGCGAAGTGGCTTGCCAATTAATTTATATTCTGCACGGGTTTTAAGTTGTACATTTTTAGGCGTTGCCAGTTTTGACGCCTCCACAACGAGCTCTCCGTAATGAAATTTTTTGCCGGAAGGCTTATGGAAAACATGGCCGCCTTCTGCATAACATTCCAAATGTGGCACTTTCCATTTGAGGGCTGCTGCTGCTATCAGCATTTCACGTGCGGTGGCGCCCAGGTTCAATAAATTTTTATAAGAGCCACGTACCGTAGAGCTGCCTCCCGTTACCTGGCTGCCATATTTTTTATTATCGCCTTGGGCAAAAACAATGTTTACCTCATCTAAATTTACTTCCAGTTCTTCGGCAACCATTTGTGGTATTGCCTGATACGCGCCTTGCCCCATTTCGGAACGGTGGCTAAAAATGGTTACTTTTCCATTGGTATTAATGAGCATCCAGGCATTCATTTCAATATCTTCATTTGCATCTCCCAGGTTAATAACACTGGCATGTTTGGCAAGGGCAGGAAAATAAAATCCGATGCTAAGTGCCGCACCAGTAAAGCTGGATAGTTTAAGGAAGTTCCTGCGGTTAATTGATTTGGTGTTTGACGCTGTTGACATAATTTAAATGCTTTTATGCTAGTAAAATGTAGTAAAGTATACACTGGTTTAGCCAGTTTAAATAGTTGGCCATTAACTCTTTGGGGCATAGCCGCCTTTGTTGATCCAGGTATCCCATACAGTTAAAAAAGTACTATAACTTAAAGGAGGGTCCTTACGCCCTCCGCCCATACTCCATCCGGCCTTTACTAACGTATCCCTGGCATGTTCCAATAACTGTTGTTTATTTTTATGGCCATTCTTGTTGTAATCCATAACCTGTATGGCAAGCTGGTGGGCTGTTTTACCCTCAAATACCATTTTCATTTCTGAAGAGGGGAGTTGCCACTTTGGGTTGCCGGGTGGTGTATGCAAGCCTGTTGTATTTTCTGGCTGATGGCAGTTGGAGCACTTCATTGCATACAAGCCTTTTCCATCTTTGCCTCTTTTTGGGGCCATGGCATGCAAGTGGCTATCATCACCCTGCAGCGGCACGTTGCCCGCCGGATGGCAGTTCATGCAGCGCGGGCTCTTTAGCACCTTATACACTTGCATAAAAGCTTTTACCGATGCAATGCTGTCTGCGATGGTTTTTTCATCACCAGGATTTATATTACCATTTACAGCGGCATCTTTATTTTTAAAACTTGCAGTAACTATTGTTGCTGCCGCAAGAATAATGAAAAGGGCAGTAAGTGTTTTTACTGGCAGAAAGAAAGGTGCTTTACCTGGTAAATGCTTTTGCATATGGTGAAAGGTTTTTAACAATGTTAAATGTATATGTTGGCGGATAGCGGTTTGTATGTTGCTGTAGTAAAATCGAAATAGTAAAGAGCCTCGTATTAATAAACACTACAACCCCTTTGCTGGTTATGTTTACTACTTATTTTTAGCTTGTATTTCCGCAGCAAGGTGAATGGCTTTGCGTACTCGCAGATAAGTACCGCAGCGGCAAATATTACCCGCCATTGCATCGTCAATATCCTGGTCACCGGGGTGGGGGTTTTCCCTTAGCAGCACGGCTGCCGACATTAACTGGCCTGAATGGCAATAGCCACATTGCGGCACATCAATTTGCTGCCACGCTTGTTGTAGCGGATGGTCATTATTTTCGGATAAACCTTCAATGGTAACAATTTTTTGCCCTGCTGCACGGCTTACTTTTGTCACGCACGAACGTACTGCTTCTCCATTTAAATGTACTATACAAGCGCCACATTGGGCCACACCACAACCATACTTTGTTCCCGTAAGCCCAATAATATCCCTTATAACCCATAACAAAGGCATGTTCGGGTCGGCATCTACCTGATACATTTTCTGATTAACCTCTAATGAAACCATAGCTACTAAAATTTAGGGATGATGAGTATTTTTAAAGTAATAAGTATATTGTTTATAGCATCGCCAGCTTATGCTTTATCAAGGTAACATTTGGCACAGTCCAGATGTTACAAATTTAAAACAATTTATTAGTAAATTTAAGCAATACACTTTATTTAAAAAAGAGGAATAAAAATGTGAAGTGTACAGCCAGTATAAAAGCAAACAGCTTTACGGGCAGCTACATAAAGTGCCGGTCAATTCTCAGCCAACTCAATCCAAACAGGGGCATGGTCGCTCGATTTTTCCCATCCGCGTACCTGGTGGTCAACCTCTGCCGCAATAAGCCTTTTATCAAGATGAGGGCTTAGCAAAAAATGGTCTATCCGTAAGCCTGCATTACGGCCATAGGCGTTACGGAAATAATCCCAAAAAGTATAAATAACTTCATCAGGGTGCATCTTTCTCAACGCATCGCTCCATCCCTGCGCAACTAACTTTTTAAAAGCAGCCCTTACCTCTGGCCTAAACAAGGCGTCATCTACCCAGCGCTCGGGTTTATACACATCCAGTTCTGTAGGCATAACATTAAAATCGCCAACAAGTACCACCGGTATATCTGCCGCCAATAATTGTTTGGCATGTTTGATAAGGCGGTTAAACCACGCCAGTTTATACTCCAGTTTTGGCCCGGGCGCAGGGTTGCCATTTGGCAGGTACAGGCAACAAACCAATACATCATTTACTATTGCTTCTATGTAACGGCTCTGGCTGTCTTCGTCATCGCCGGGTAGTTCTCTGCGTACTTCCTTTATTGCTGCATTGCGTGCTAATACGGCAACGCCGTTCCAGCTTTTTTGCCCGTTCCATATCGCAGTATAGCCAGCATCAA
>JANXVN010000096.1 GCA_025351645.1 Ferruginibacter sp. | reverse complement strand
GCCATAGCCTTCGGTGTTGACCGACAACTTGCCACACCTGGAAAGATAAAGTGGATGCTGCGTTACAATCTGGCTGCCTGCGTTTTGATGGCGCTTTAAAGGGAATTGGCGGATGCCCCATGGCAGGCAATGAACTAATTGGCAATATGGATACCGAGTTGATGATACCTTATTTTAAAAGCTTACAATTATTAGGTGGTTTTAATGAAGGTGCTTTGCGGCAATGTAGCATTATGGCTAGTGAATTATTTACACCGTACTAATAAAAAAGTATCCTCGTTAAGCCTGGGCTTGTTTTTAATTAACCTCTCTTTATTTTCCATCTAAAAAATACCTGGACAGCCACTGGCTTTATATTTATAGTAGCCGCAGAAGATAAATTAGTGAGTGGTTTTTGTACATTAATACCCAAATCAAACTTAACCCTTGTGTAAGCAAATTCAATTTTACCGGTTATAAATGATGGCTTAAGGTAAGCTGGCTCATTTTTTGGATTGTTGGTTACATTTACGGAAGTGGCTACCGGTACACCCGGGATATTGGAAACACTATCTACTACCAATAATGCTTTGCTTTGTGTGTTGTAATTAAAACCAGCACTCACACTAAAAACAGGTGTAATAGCAATATTATATTGCAGTCCTGCACCTAGCCCAAAAGTTTTTATTACTGAAGTTGATATAATTTTATAGCTCGTGTCATTTGAAGACGACAATACTTTTTTACCCGTAAGGTTTTGTTGCAGCAAGCTAAAAGATACCATTAGCCTACCTATACCAACTTTTTTGCTTGCCCATAAAGATGGTAACAACAATTGCCAAAGCTGCACTTTTCCTGTAGTTCCTGTAAAATAATAGCCACTATTTTTTGGTACATTAAAGTTCCATTGCAAACCTGCAGTTATTGTTTTTGTAAGATTATCCTTACTGCTTTTTACCGCTTTTTTTATATTTTTTTGTTTGGCTGTAACAACCTCTTGCACTTTATTATCATTTGATAACGAATTATTTTTACCTGCCGTTGCATTGGCAATACTATCGCTCACATCAAAAGGCAATGATGGGTGGATAGTAATTTTTATTTTTTGCGTGACATTTCTTTTTATTCTGTTTGCTAAGGATAAACTACTGTTATTATTGTTATCGTTTTTATCGCCTGGCAATTTACCGGAAGCCATCCGTTGGTTAGTTAAGCGAAGCTGTTTTAAAGCAATGGTGGTTGTATTTTTTTGCCGATTGTCTTTTCCATTTGTGGTTTTATTTACCGGAGTAGCCTTATCATATAAAAAAACTTTTTTCTCATCTGGCACACTACTTTTATTTTTGCCCACCAGCCTGTTATTCAAAACTTTAAAATAAGTTTTATTGTGCCTTTTATAGGTTTTGCTATTTACCCCAAGCGCTCCATTACTGCCTGTTTTATTATTGTTGTTTTGTTGTGGTGGATGGCTTACACCAGCTGTAATTACTTGATTTCCCACTGTGCTTTTACTGCCTTTAACTTTGTTGATTGTAGCACCATCCGCTGTAGCGCCTGCCCGCAAATCTGTTGGTTTACCAACTTTATTGTCAGCGGTAATTTTTTCAACTTTATGTGCGTTTTTACTATTTAAATTATTTACCAGATATTTATTGGATGGCGCATTGCTGGTTGTTGCTGCCATATTGCTATCAGCCGTTGCAGGATAGGTATTATTTTTGAAAGTTGTTGTATCAGTACCAGAAACGGGCATTATTTTTTGCTGCCTGCGTACCCCCTTATTTACTGGTAATACCTGACCAGCTAGGTTACTATTATTTTTTGCAAGGCTTACATTATTAGTCTTCTCTTTAGCAAAAAACCACCAGCCAACAAAGCCCGCCAAACAAGTTAAACCAAAAATATACCCCCACCACATGCCATTGCCACCACCATTTTTAGGCGGTACGGATGTTGGCGGCATTGTACTGTCCAATAACAATTTCATGCTATTCCATGCATCGTCTGCAGGCACATCTGGTATGGGAAAATTGCTGTTCAAGCCAGGATTAGTATGTAAAGTTTCATCATGCACTTTATCGTATTCGAATTTGGTTAAATATTATTTTAAGCTTTGTGCGGCTTTCATTAAGGTGCCATTTTATAGTCCCTTCTTTTAATTGCAACTGGCTGGCTATTTCCTTAATTGAAAAGCCTTCAACATAATACAGTGTGCAAACAGCCCTTGTTGCTGCGGGCAGTTTTCCGAGGTAGAAATAAATGTCTTTCCATTCCAATGTTTTAAAAGGACTATTTTGCTGGTCAAACTCAATCTCAGCTACTAACTCAACCGTTTCATTTATATTGTTTTTATTCCTGAGGTAAGTTAGTGCAGCATTCCTCACTATTGAATATGCCCAGGAAAATAATTCGCCTTTTGATGCATCATATTGATTGATATTTTTAAAAACATTAAGCAT
Source organism: Ferruginibacter sp. (assembly GCA_025351645.1). Classification (GTDB taxonomy): domain Bacteria; phylum Bacteroidota; class Bacteroidia; order Chitinophagales; family Chitinophagaceae; genus Ferruginibacter. Next base: position 22,996 of record JANXVN010000096.1, on the reverse strand, counting down.
GCCATTGTTAAGTGCCGACAAAATATCGTGCTCATGTTCAAAAAACTTTTTGCACAAAGCATAAAGGCCAGGGTAAAATTGGCGATACAACTTTTCCTGGCTCTGCCTGTCATAGTGTATGCAGCCTTCTAATATGGTACTAAGGTTATCCAAAAGGTTAAAATAGCCCATCTCTCTTTTAAAGAGATGGGCATGTAAATATCCGGTAATTTTTTACAGTAAGTGGGGGAAATAAAGAACATCCACTAGCGTACGGTATTTCAAAGATAATTTTATTTCTACTTTTATACAGGTTTCTTTTAGGAATATTATTTACCAGATATAAGCGCATTGTTAGCAGCAGTTAATATAAATATAACCCGTTACTCAAGACATGCGATATTAAAATTTATCACTATTTTATGCTAGCCCTGTGTAATTAAAGGTGTAACCATTGCTGGATGTAACTTTAACATTGGTGGATAAATTATTAAAAAAGCTTTGCTGGATTCTTTTAGTGGCAACGCTTACACCATAATCCCCCAAGTTAATTAATGATATTACTGTTGGCAATTTACTGGCTTTTGAATGGCCCAAAACACTGGCTAAAGTAGCAATACGCCCATTATTATGAGAACTATCTGCAGGGTTGCTGATTGTGCCACCGTTATTGTGCGAAGTATCGGCAGGATTACCGATTGTACCACCGCTGTGGTGCGAAGTATCTGCAGGATTGCCGATTGTACCACCGCTATGCTGCGAAGTATCTGCAGGATTGCCGATTGTACCACCGCTATGGTGCGAAGTATCTGCAGGATTGCCGATTGTACCACCGCTATGGTGCGAAGTATCTGCAGGATTGCCGTGCGAAGTATCTGCAGGATTGCCGATTGTACCACCGCTGTGGTGCGAAGTATCTGCAGAATTGTAAACTGAATCACTTACGTTTATAACAATAGAGGAAGTGTTACCGCCAAAAGTTGCTGTAATATTATACTGGCCTTTCTGTTTAAACAAAATTGAAGCAGTTAATCCTGTTGGAGTAATTTGTGTGTTGGCTGATGGACTTACAATCCATCTAACACTATCTTTACTGGAAGCTGCAGCTGCTTTAAAAATAACAGGCTCTCCTTGCTTAATACCAGTAGTTTTTGATGCAATTAATACTGTTGCTGTATTTGTTGGCGTAGCCGAATCTTTTTTACACGCTGTAAAACTGATGGCTAGCATTGTGGCTGCTGCGAATACCATTATTTTTTTCATAACTTATGTAAGGGGTTTTAAATTGTTGATTTAACAAAGCCTTATACAGGTATATACAACACGACGAAATAAAAAGGTTGGGAAACAAAAATATATTTTATGGAGAACAATTTTTACAAGCAGTAAAAAAATGGCCACCTACCGGCTTAAGGTTTTTTAGTTATTGTACTCTATTGTATTGCCTTAATATAAAAGATATTTAAATAGCGACCACCTGTAAAAAAACTGTACAATATAATCAGTAGAAATTATTGACAGAAGAAAGGTTAAATTAGCCGTGTAACGATTTCTATTTTTATTGGTTAATAGAGTTCTGCTAATATAAAAGTTATACTGCTTTGATATGGCTGGCAGCATGTATCTTTTCGGGGTAGGTTAAAATCCGACGTGTTTAGGGCACGTCTTTATACAACGGATATAACCCGATGGCGTACGTTGCTAAACGAGCTTGTTAGTAAGGAACTAATGGCGTATCAGCGTTTACGCTAGTAATGAGCAACCCGTTTTTTTACCGCAAGCAAGTATCCCCATTGGTAAGTGAATGTAACGGCTTTGGCTCTGCCAATTATAGTAAACCAACCCATGATGCCAGCCAGGCACAACAGAGTAAACTAAAGAAGCAAGCGCTAAAAAAACGCCCCATTGCAGGCGATGTATATACCCAGGCAACTAATATTGAAGATGAATAAATGGCTTGATCGATACAAATTCCGGCGAATTAAACGTGCCTGAGGGGGTATTGCATGCTGATAATATGTGCGTTAATTTTATTGATATACTTCTGGGTTAATTGCATGTTCCATCTGCTGGCCATCTAAACCAGCAATGATATTTTTAGCGGCAATAATTGTCATGGCATCCCTAGTTTCTACTGTGCCGGAGCCTACATGCGGCAGTACGCAAACATTGGGCATGGTGAGTAAAATATTATCTTTTTCCATGGGTTCAGGGTTGGTAACATCAAGCCCCGCGCCCCAGATATTTTTTTGCTGCAATGCTTCTATAAGGTGCTGTTCGTTATGCATAGCCCCTCTTGCGGTATTTATAAAAATAGAGGAAGGCTTCATTTTACTAAACGCTTCTTTATTAAAAATACCGTTAGTTTCTGGTGATAAATTGGCATGCGCCGATAGTACATCACTTTGCTGCAATAGCTCATCAAATGAAACATACTTTGCAAGCAGTTCTTTTTCCGCTGCTTCATTCCGGTTTCTATTATGGTAGATGATTTTCATATGGTAAGCGGCTGCACATTTGTGTGCAAGCTCAATGCCGATGCGCCCCAATCCAAATATACCCAGCGTTTTTCCATTTAATTCTATGCCTAAGTTATCCATTGGCCCATAAAAACCCCAATCGCCTTTGGAAATGGTATTGCTAAGGTAAAATGCTTTGCGGCTAACTGCCAGCATCAATAAAAAAGCAGTATCGGCAGTGGCGCCGCTTAGCACGCCGGGCGTATTGCCAATAGGCATTTTCAATTTTGCCGCCTCGGCCATATCAACATTATCATACCCTACAGATAGCAAAGTGATAGCCTTTAAATGCCGGCATTGCTGTAAAAAAAAAGCATCCAGTTTATTTGGCCCGGCACTTAACAAAGCATCATGCTCTCTACAGGCCGCAATTAATTCGGACTGTGCAAGCTCTCTTCTTTCTGTATGCTGCGTAACGGTGTGCCCGGCATCTGCAAATAATTTAAGTCCTATTGACGGGATGGCCCTTGTTGAAAATATCTTCATTTTTTTGTTTTTGATTGAAATGCCTGCAGAGAAATGTTATACGGAATCCTACTACATAACCTGGTATTAAAAGTTATATCAAAATTATACATTTTTTATAAAAAATGATGCCCCCCAAATTAATGGCAGGCATTTTTATTGGGCGTCAATTTTAAAAATATAAATTGCGGTAAACTTTTCAATTGTACATAACAATTTTACACGCAAATAAAAAAGGTAGCAATTGTAGGAGGAGCTCAATAAAAATGTACGCTTTAAGAGATTGGCATTGTTGCCCGGCTGCCATTCGTACGGGCAACAACACCCAGCAAAGCTGAGTGTTTGCCGGGACCACAATTTAATATTGCCCCTTTGCCTGCATAAACTTTATTAAGTTCTTTTTTGCCTGGTTTTTTATTTTAGAAGTAAAGATAGAATTCCACCCAATAAGCACGCCCACAAGCCCGAACGCCTGCTTGCTCCAGTTGTGCAAACTGAATGCATCGCTGTGTTCTATTATCTTGCCATCGGCAATAAGCATATTGGCTTTTATTTTATTGACTACCTTTTTACCGGTTTTTGAAAACGTGTAAGATGCTATCCATTCGCAGGTAACATACTCTTCATCAAGCGCTGTTATGTTGTTAAAGGCGAGCGAAAAATCTTTTACATTTTTACAAAGCATTTCCCACATGCACCTTACTTCATCATCTTTTAAAATGCCAAATACAGGGTCAAAAAATACAACGTCTTGGCTGTAATAACTGTTCATAGTGGCATAGTCCAGCTGTTGAAAAGCAGTGTAAAATTTTTGTACCAGTTGCTTATTGTTATTCATAATTTTTTAAAGGCTAAGTTTCGCTAAATTTAACATTCTAAAATTATTATAATGATAAAAACTTTTCTGCTGGTTTTAACGGTATGTATTTCAAGTGTTTTATTTGCACAAAAAGAAGATAGTGCCTGGTTTGTAAATAATTATTATAAAATAGAAAGGATAGTGCCGATGAGGGATGGCGTGCGGCTGTTTACTTCGTTTTATATCCCTAAAGACAGTACAGAAAAACATCCATTTTTAATGACGCGTACGCCCTACTCCTGCGCACCTTATGGCGAAAATAAAATGAGGCCCGTTTGGGATAGTTACGGAATGATGTACCTGCGGGAAAATTATATCATTGTTTTTCAGGATGTGCGGGGGCGTTACATGAGCGAGGGCGTGTTTGCAGATGTGCGCCCCTTCAACAAAAATAAAAAAAACAAAAAAGAAATTGACGAGGCCAGCGATACCTATGATGCTATAGACTGGATGCTTAAAAATATACCCGGCAACAATGGCAATGTGGGTGTGTTTGGTACTTCTTACCCGGGCTTTTACTCAACAGAAGCTGCGCTAAGTGGGCACCCGGCGCTTAAAGCGGTTAGCCCCCAGGCGCCGGTTACCGATTGGTTTATAGGTGATGACTTTCACCATAACGGCGCTTTTTTTATGATGGATGGCTTTTCTTTTTACCCAACATTTGGCAAGCCTCACCCAAAGCCCACCCAAGATTATGGTGAAGGATTTATTACGCCGGTAAAAGATAATTACAAATTTTATTTACAGGCAGGTGCCATAAAAAACCTTGCAGCAATGATAGGCGACAGCATAAAGTTTTGGCACGAAATGTACCAGCACCCAACCTACGATGCCTGGTGGCAGGCAAGGAATGCCAGGGTTGGCTTGTACAATGTTAAGCCGGCAATGCTTTGGGTAGGCGGCCTGTTTGATGCGGAAGATTGCTTTGGTGCATGGAATTGCTACAAAGCAACCAAAGCACAAAGCACCGGTACCAACAATAAACTAGTAATGGGCCCCTGGTACCACGGGCAGTGGACAAGGGAAGGAAGCTACCTAGGCAATGTGCGTTTTGCGAGCAACACAGCGGCTTACTTTCAACAAAATATTGAGCTGCCATTTTTTAATTATTATTTAAAAACAAAAGGCAATGTCGATGCAATTGCAGAAGCAAATATATTTTTTAGCGGTGAAAATAATTGGAAGAAATTTACGCAATGGCCGCCGCAAAATGTTACCAATAAAGCATTGTACATTACCGCAGATGGCAAATTATCTTTTGACAAGATTACGCCTGACGCAGCCGGAACAAAGGGCACTGCAAACTTTACCGAATACACCAGCGACCCCGCCCACCCCGTGCCTTACACGCAAGATATACAAACCCAGCGCACCAGGGAATACATGACCGATGACCAGCGCTTTGCAGAAAGCAGGCCTGATGTACTTAGCTTTTCTACCGATACGTTAACGGAAGCTATAACCGTTGCAGGCCCGGTTATAGCCGACCTTATAACCGCCATCAGCACTACCGATGCAGATTTTGTGGTGAAGGTAATTGATGTGTTCCCAGATAATTTTGCTTACGATACAGCCATGAAAAACAATGGTAAAGATTACCCGATGGGCGGTTATGAAATGCTGGTGCGGGGCGAGATAATGAGGGGCAAATTCAGGAACAGCTTTGAAAAGCCGGAACCATTTATTGCAGGTAAGATTAGCGAAGTAAAATATGCTTTACCGGATATTGCCCATACGTTTAAAGTTGGCCATAAACTGATGATACAGATACAAAGCACCTGGTTTCCGTTAGTAGACAGGAACCCGCAAAAGTTCATCAATATTTACACTGCCAGTGATAGTGACTTTCAAAAAGCCAACATCAAAATTTACCATGACGCGGTAAACCAGACAAAATTTATTTTACCAATCTTAAACAAATAATATGCGGGCAGTATTGACCAGTTTATTGATGGTGGCAGCGTTTACCAGCGTGGCACAAAATGAACCCAGCTATGTAAAGGAACATTATAACAAAATGGATACTACCATTAAAATGCGGGATGGTATTAAGTTGTACACAATCATCTACACTCCAAAAGATGCAACAAAGCTGTACCCTTTTTTAATGGAACGAACGCCGTACAGCGCCGGGCCTTATGGAAAGGATAATTACCCTAACGAAATTGGGCCTAATAATTCGTTGATGGAAGAGCAGTATATTTTTGTAGTGCAGGATGTGCGGGGCCGCTACATGAGCGAAGGCAACAATTTGGAAGTGACGCCTTACATAGCCAATAAAAAATCTAAAAAAGATGTGGATGAAAGCAGCGATACGTATGATACTATTGATTGGCTGATAAAAAATGTACAGCATAACAACGGCCGTGCAGGCATTGTTGGCATATCTTACCCTGGCTTTTACGCCACGGCGAGCTTGCCTGGCGCACATCCTGCATTAAGGGCTGTTAGTCCGCAGGCACCTGTTACCGATGAATTTATTGGGGATGACGCCAACCATAATGGTGCTTTTTTTTTGCTGGATAATTTTAGTTTTATGAATGGTTTTGACATGGAGAGAAGTGGCCCGGTAAAAGACTATGAAAACCCAGTATTTAAAAGCAGCCCTAAAAATGCATATGATTTTTATTTAAAGATGGGCACGCTCAAAAATACCAATAGCACAACTTACTACAATAATAAAAGCGTGATATGGAACGAGTATTTAAAACATGATACCTATGACGCCTATTGGAAAGCCAGGAACATACGCCCTTACCTTACCAACATCACCATACCTACACTGGTTGTTGGTGGCTGGTTTGATGCGGAAGACCTTTTTGGCGCACTACATACTTACGAAGCTATAGAAAAACAAAGCCCCAAAAATAACAACCATTTAGTAATGGGCCCCTGGACGCATGGCGCCTGGGAAAGCAATGAATGGAAAAAGTTTGGCACCCACGATTTTGGGAGCAACACCAGCAAATATTTTCAGGATTCTTTAGAAACTACTTTTTTTAATTATTACTTAAAAGATAAAGGAAATTTTGCCGCAGCAGAAGCCACTGTTTTTGAAACCGGTAGTAACCAGTGGAAAAGCTATTCTGTCTGGCCACCAAAAAACAGCACGATGGTGCCTTATTTTTTAGAAAGCAACCAACAACTGGGTGTAACTAAACCTGGTGGTACCAATAGCTTTACCGAATACACCAGCGACCCTGCAAAGCCAGTGCCTTACACCAACGGTACATTTGGCTCAAGGAACAACGAGTACATGGCTGAAGACCAGCGTTTTGTTGCCAGCAGGCCTGATGTAATTTTATTTGAAACCCCGCCCTTGACGGATGATATAACTTTAACAGGCAGGATACAGGCTGATCTTTTTGTTAGTATCACCGGTACAGATGTGGATTTTATAGTAAAGCTTATTGATGTATTGCCAGATGATGAACCCAACATCGCTACTGCGCCAAACGGCTTTCAAATGGCAGGCTACCAACAGTTGGTAAGGGCAGAAGTAATGCGGGGGAAGTTCCGAAACAGTTACGAAAAGCCAGCAGCCTTTGTGCCGGGCGATGTTACCGAAGTAAAATTCGAATTAAATGATGTGGCGCATAGCTTTAAAAAAGGCCATCGCATTATGGTGCAGGTACAAAGCAGCTGGTTTCCATTAATAGACAGGAACCCGCAAAAATTTATGCGCATAACCGATGCCATAGAAAACGATTTTGAAAAAGAAAATATAAAAATTTATCATGATTCGGTGCATGCGTCTCACATTTCTTTACCGGTCATAAAGTAAATTATTGAAGCTACAATAAAGCTATTATTTAAAAAGCATAAAAATTAAATGGATATTTTAATTAAATTTAATTTGTCTTTGCCTTATCGATAGTAAGCAAAACATTTTGAAATAAACCCGTAGGCGGTGCTTTTTCAAAATCTTTTAAGATTGAAAGAGAGTCAAGAAATGATATATATATTTCACCTTTAATTCGGTGCAAATTACTACTGCCAACTTTTTCTTTTATGTTGCTTAAAATTTTTCTATAAGGTCCTACGGAACGCTTGTAGACTTGTATTTTTGTTTTAATATGTGGCATATTTTCTTAGTGCTTTTGAGTAGAGGCGGTAAAACAAATATATATTAACATACTAAACTAAAAACCTGCCAACTTATTATATTTTGATCTTGTTATAATAATAAATATTGGAAAAATGAATTTAAAACCATAATTCTTGTTATTTAGTAAAAAATATTTTGAATAACCCCTTTTTGCTAAAAAAGTTCGTTTAATAGCAGATTAAATTTAATTATTTTGTCTAATTTCGTTTCAAACTCTTTAAATGATTGTTTCTACTAATTCGTTTTTTTCTATAGGCAAGCAGCCTGAGCAAGCGGGTATCCCTTATAAAATTGAACTTAGAAAGAAACAAATAATTGCCCAATTAACCATAACCACAGAAATAACTATTAATGAAATTGCTTCATTATTAGGTATTAGTGCCCCTACGGCAAACGAATTAATGCTCAGCCTTTTAAAAGACGGGCTGGTAAAAGACACCGGTAAAAGGCTGGAAGGTGTTGGCAGAAGGGCAACTATTTATAAGCTAGCCGAGGATTCCTATTATTTTTTAGGCGTAGAAATAAAAAAATATAAGCTTAATATCGGGCTGATGGGCATGGATAAAAAGCTGATAGCTTCTTCACTAGAGATCCCTTTTTCTTTTTCAAATGCGCACGATTCCCTTAACGCTATTATTGATGATATAAAAGCTTTTTTAACTACCGTAACCATACCAATTGATAAAATTTTAGGCGTAGGGTTAAGCATTGCCGGCCGTATCAACATTAAAAAAGGCGAAATTTTAACAATTTACCATTTTGGGGATGCCCCTGTTAATTCTATTTTAGAAAATGCTTTAAAATTGCCTGTTTATATAGATAATGATTCCCGCACTATTGCTTACGGCGAATATTTTTTTGGCGAAGGCAACAACGAACAAAATGCATTGGTGGTTAATCTCGATTATGGTATTGCCCTAGGCATTTTTATACATGGTAGGCCTGTGTATGGTGCTTCTGGCTTTGCCGGCGAGCTTGGCCACATCCCTATTTTTGATAATGAAAAAATTTGTTTTTGCGGCAAAAAAGGGTGCCTCGAAACCGAAGCCAGCGGCCTTGCGCTTATAAACTATATAAATGCCAAAATGAAGGAAGGCTCCAACAGCATGTTACAGAAAATATTAGATACCAAGGGTTACCTGGAAATTGAAGATATTGTACTGGCCGTAAAACATGGTGATAACCTTGCTATTGAAGGTGTGGCAGCAATTGGCGAAAAACTGGGTAAGGGGCTTGCCGTTGCAATAAACCTGCTTAACCCCCAGCTTATTATACTCGGCGGTACACTTTCGGCTCTTGGCGAGGGCCTGCTGTTGCCTGTTAAGGCATCGCTATTTCAACATTCCCTGAGCCTCATTAATAGCGATACACAAGTAGTAGTTTCAAAAATAAAAGATAAAAGCGGGCTGCTTGGCTGCTGCCTTTTGGTACGTAATAAAATACTCGGGCTTATAGAAGGGTAAAAGTTTGTTATTTATGGTTTTTTGTTTGTGCTTGCCCGGAAGTTCCCAATAAAGTGAAGTATCCACCACGAAAAGAATTCTTAATTCTTAATTTCTAATTTTTAATTAGCCTTTTTTTGCCCCAGTCAATATCGCATCTATGTTCAGCTTCATAGGCTCGTCCAAATGGCAGCCGGGCGAACATCGCACACTTGTACATCTTGCCTATATTGGGCTCCTCCCTCATTTCGAAAAGCTTTTCTATATTTGAAACTTATATTATTAAACCCGTAAAATATTATTCCCCCCGGGCAGCACATACAAACTCAAAACACAAAGTATCTTGCTTAAAATAATGGTACAACAATTGTAAAGTTCTTTATAAATTGAGCCGTTATACAATGTAAAATGATATTTAAGGAGATAATCCCTTTTGAACTAATTAAATAAGGATTATAAAAAAGCTTGAACATTATAATATTGGTAATTATAATACCGCTTCTTCAAAAAAATTAAAACATACAACTCTGACTGTTAAAAAAGTTATACGAAAAACATTTAAAGTGCTGGCCTGGATAATGGCTAGTATTATTTTTATAGTGGTGCTGATTTGTATCCTCATACAAGTACCTGCTGTGCAAAATTTTGCCCGTAAAAAAGTAGTTGTCTATCTTGAAAATAAGCTACAAACTAAGGTACAAATAGCAAAGCTTTCACTCGACTTTCCGAAAAGGCTGGTGCTGGAAGGCGTGTATTTTGAAGACCAGAAAAAAGATACGTTATTAAGCGGTGGAAAAATACAGGTAGACATTGCCTTGCTTAAACTAATCCACAGCCAGGTAGAAATTAATTACGTTGGACTAAAAGATATTTATGCAAAAATATACCGTACCGGAAATGATACCGTTTACAATTACCAGTACATAATAAATGCATTTGTCAGCGGGCCAGCCACTAAACCAAAAGATACCAGTGCCGGCATAAAAATAAGTATTGATAAAATAGTGTTCGATAACATAAATGCATCTTTTAAAGATAACCAGACAGGCATAGATTTTTTAGTTAGCCTAGGGCATTTTAATACTGCCTTTAAAAAATTCGACCTTGATAAAATGATTTTCTCATTGCCAGATATCGCTTTGGCAAATGTTAGCGGGCACATGTACCAAAACAAACCTTTAATGGCCCAAAAACCAGCGGCAGTAAGGGAAGCCGCCAGCAATCAACCTTTTAACCTTCAGCTAAGCCTTAAAAATATCGATGTTAAAAATATTAAGTTCGATTATAAGAATGATGTTTCCGTAATGGCTGCCAATCTAGATTTGGGCGAACTTTTAGGAACAATAAAATCTATCGACCTTGCAAAGCTGGATGTACAATTAGATGAAATAAAATTATACAATACAATTGCTGCAATTAGCCTTGGCAAATCTGTAGAGACACAAATAGTAAAACAAGAGATAAATAAAGAAGCCGTAGCCCAAGCTAATAACCCATGGAAGGTTAGTATAGCTAATATTGATTTTGCCAATAACAATGTTGCCTTTGATGATGAAAGCGTACCAAGGCTTTCTAAGGGCATGGATTTTAAACACCTGAAGATTGATAGTTTTACGCTACAAGGCAACAACTTTGTATTAACACCCACAGCAGATGCAGGCAATATAACTGAGGGTAGCTTTTACGAAAAGAGTGGTTTCAACCTAAAACAATTCAGGACAAAATTTGCTTATAGCGATACTGGTGCTTATATAAAAAATTTATATGTACAAACAGATAAAACATTAATCCGTGATAATATTGTTATCCGCTACCCATCTTTAGAAGTTGCTACAAAAGATTATGGTAAAATTTATATAGACGCCAACCTTGCTAAAACAGACCTTGCAGCTAAAGACATTTTATTATTGGCACCACAATTATCAGCTAATTTAAAAGGCAATGAAAATGCTATCGTACACATTAATGCGCATGTAAAAGGATATGTAAATGACCTTACCATCCCAGGCTTTGAAGTTAGCGGAATTGGTAATACTTTGGTAAGTATGTCGGGCAACATCAAAGGCCTGCCTGATGTAAAGAAAACGATATACGATTTCAATATTGCCAACTTTCAAACAACAAGGGCCGACATTGTTAAGTTTGTGCCTGCAGGTACCATACCACCAAATATCAGGATACCGGAAACGATGAAAATGAGTGGCAGCTTTAAAGGATTGGCCACCAACTTTACTACAGATATTTTATTGCAGACCAACAAAGGAAACACAAGCTTGAAAGGTTATTTAAACAGTACCAACGAAACATACGACCTTAAAGGCTCATTGAATAATGTGGATGTGGGCTATCTAACAAAACAAGATACACTGCTTGGTAAAATAACTATGACGTATGCTGCAAAAGGCAGAGGCTTTAAGCCAAAAACTATGAACACCAATGCCAGTGCACATGTAAAGGCAGCTTTTATAAAAGGGTACAATTATCAAAATACGGATATGACAGCATCTATCCATAAAGGCTTTACTGTAATTGATGCTACTATGGCAGATAAAAGCCTCGCCTTCCATATCAATGGCGAAGCGATGATAGATGATAAATTTGCTACTAATATTAAAATGAAATTACTGCTGGATAGTATTTTAATGAAGCCCTTAGGCCTTGCTACAACTGATTTAAGGGTACACGGAAATATTGTTGCAGACATACCTACAGCCGACATGGACAGGCCAAAGGGCACTATAGAAGTAAGCGGGCTGCAAGTATATAGGGACGGCAAATTTTATAAAGCCGATACTATTAGCGTTATTGCAAATACAACAGATTCAGGAAAGGTAATCACGCTTAATTCCCAGATAGCAACTGCAGCCCTTAAAGGAAAATATAATTTAGCCACCATCGGCACCGGTGCAATGCAGGTAATAAATAAATATTATAACCTTGGCATAAAAGATAGCATCAAAACAAAAGACCAATGGAACTTTACCGTATCTATTATCCCTGATAGTTTGTTATTCGCTTTTGTCCCTTCATTAGTTGGTACCGATACCATATGGATGAAGGGAAATTTTGATGGGCCAACCGAAAAAATGAACCTGTTAGTAAATGCCCCTAAAGTACAAATAGGTACCCAAACATTGGATAGCCTTACCATTACTGCCGGCAATACAACTGATCAGTTTAATTATGCCGCTACGCTAAACACTGCTGGCAGCAAGGGTTTTCAGTTACAAAAAACAAGCCTAACCGGTTTTGTAGCGCACAATGCCATCAACACAAAGCTCAATATAAAAGATAGCGATGGTGATGATAAATACCAGTTGGCAGCTAAGATAGCGCAAGAAAAAAATGGCGGCTTCCTGGTAAATTTATTGGATAGCCTGATGCTGGATAATGATAAATGGGCAATAGATAAAAGCAATTTTATAAAGTACGATAGCACTGGCATCATCGTGCATAATTTTGCCATCAGCAATAGCGGGCAATCTTTAAGCATCAGTTCAAAAGAAGAAAATGTAATTGCGCCGATTGCAGTTACTTTAAAAAATTTCCACATAAAAACATTGACCAATCTTGCCGAACAAGATTCACTATTAGTAGAAGGTACAATCAACGGTAATATCCTGGTAAAAAATGCTCTGGCCACGCCCATCTTTACTTCTGATATAAAAATTGATACACTAACCTATAATATAGATACAGTTGGTAATATTTCTATTAAGGTAGATAATGAAACTGCAAATGCCTTTAATGCGGCAGTTGCCATTAGCGGCAATGGCAACGATGTTAAGCTAGGCGGCAAATACTATACAGGTGAAGGTAAGATGGACTTAAAGCTTGAAGTAAATAATTTTAACATGGCAAGCATAAAGCCATTTACATTTGGGGCTTTAACCCAGGCTGACGGTAGTTTAAAAGGTAACGTTGCTATACAGGGAACAACTGCCTTGCCCGATATACATGGAGAGCTTCGGTTTGATAATGCCAACATCACCCCAGAAGCAACGGGTGAAAAATTGCACCTTAGCAATGAAGCAATTGCCGTACAGACCCATGATATTATTACTTTCAATAAATTTACCTTGCTAGATTCTGCAGGAAAAAAAGCGGTGCTGGATGGTACCATACATACAGATGATTTTAAGACGTATGCATTTAACCTCAACCTTCAGGCAAATAATTTTCAGGTATTAAATGTCGCAAAAAAACAAAACCAATTATACTACGGCAGGTTAAACATGGATGCGGACATTGACGTAAATGGCACGCTGACAGCACCTTCTGTTAATGCAGACTTAAAAATAAATAAATCAACCGATATAACTTTTGTGTTGCCAAGCGCCAACCCGGAATTGGAAAGCCGCGACGGTGTTGTAAAATTTGTAGATGTGTACCACGAAAATGTTGATAGTGTTTTTAAGGCCGCTATGGATACACTTACTAAATACCCAAAACTTGCAGGGATGGATATTGCAGGTACATTACAATCCGACACAGCAGCCCAAATAACTTTGATTATTGATGAACGCAGCGGCGATGCTTTAAAAATAAGGGGTAACGCAAACCTTACTGGCGGTATTGATAAGAGTGGCAAAATATCCCTTACCGGCGACTATCAATTAGTAGCGGGCTCTTATCAGCTTAGCCTTAGTTTATTAAAACGCCAGTTCAATATATTGCCTTCCAGCGTAATTACCTGGACGGGTGACCCGATGACTGCCAATGTTGATATTACTGCACAATATGTAACCAATACACAACCAATCAATTTATTGCAAAGTGAACTTTCTAACCTTTCCCCATCAGACCAGGGCAAGTACAAAGGCAAGTTGCCATTTAATGTACTGCTTAAAATCAAGGGCGAATTATTAAAGCCTATAATCACCTTCGATATTACTTTGCCAACAGAATTACAAACCCAGTGGACTGACATAGAATCGAAATTGGAACAGGTGCGCCGTGATGATGCTGAATTAAACAAGCAGGTTTTTGCACTTTTATTGCTAGGCCGGTTTGTACAGGAAAACCCTTTAGAAAATTCTGCCGAAGGCGCGTCATTAGCCACAACTGCTAAATCGAGTGTAAGCCGCATATTGGCGGAACAGCTTAATAACCTTGCTGGTAGCCTTATAACAGGCGTTAATTTAAATTTTGGCGTTAACTCAGAAGATGATTATTCAAGTGGCACACGTGCAAGCCGCACTGACCTAACCGTTGGAGTTTCTAAAAGTTTATTGAACGACAGGCTTCGTGTAAGTGTAGGCAGCAACTTTGAATTGGAAGGACCGGCCAATACCAACCAAAGCGCTAGTAACATAGCTGGCGATGTTGCCGTAGATTATTTACTTAGCAAGGATGGCCGGTATGCCCTACGTGCTTATCGCCGTAACCAATACGAAGGCGTTGTTGAAGGGCAGGTAGTTGAGTCTGGTGTATCATTTATTTTTACTTTAGATTTTAACCAGTTTAAACAAATATTTAACCGTAAAACACAAGAGGAAAAAGACAACATCAAAAAAAGAAAGGATGAAAACAAAATCAAAGATGAAGCTGCTAATAAAAATGCCACCACAAAGTAAGCATGGCTTTTATAAAATATAATACAAGGGGATGATCCCATAAAATAAGTATAAACGATAGGGTGATAATGAAGGTAAATTTTTCGACAATAAATAAAAGATTTTTTAAGGCCGGCACGTATGCCTTATTAGCATCTATTGGTTTAGCAGGTGTCATATCTTCTTGCAACAATACTAAATACTTACCTAAAGGGCAAACATTGTACGTTGGCTCAACAGTAAAATATATCTCGGCCGATAGTAGTGCCAAGGCACAAAAAGCCGTGCTTAAAGAAGAATTGAAAGCTATCATCTTACCAAAGCCAAACAGCACCATACTAGGCCTGCGCCCCAAACTATGGTTTTATAATATCGCCGGAAAGCCTACTGGCAAAGGATTACGTTATATTATAAAAAATAAATTAGGCGAGCCCCCCGTTTATTCTAGCTCAGTAAATTTTGAAAAGAACCGTGCCATCATAACTAACCGGCTAGAAAACCGGGGCTATTTTAAAGGCAAAGTAACGTTTGATACAACTACAAAAAACAAGCGTACCTCCGCAGTTTTTTTAACAAAGCCAGCGGCACAATATACCATTGATACTGTCAACTTTCCTAAAGATTCCAGCGAATTGAGTGCTGCTATCAGGCAGGCAACCAGGCGGTCAACTTTACTTAAAGGAAATGCGTACGACCTTGATGTGATAAAAGCAGAAAGGGTGAGGATAGATACGCGGCTGAAACAAAATGGCTATTTCTTTTTCAATGATAATTATTTATTAAATAAAGTGGACAGTAATTTCCGCAATAATAAAGTGAACATGTACCTGCAGGTTAAGCCGGAAACTCCGCCTCAGGCTAAACACCCTTACCGCATTGGCGATGTTATTATTTATGCAGATTATAGCCTCGACAGTGATTCTGCCTTTTCAAAAGATAAAGCTATTTTTTACGACAGCTTTTATGTGGTTGACCCGTACAAAAAATTTAACCCACGTATGTTTAAGCGCAACATACGATTTCACCCGGGAGATTTATATAACCGCAACGACCATAACCTTACCCTTAGCAGGCTGGTAAGCTTAGGTGTGTACAAATTTGTAAAAGCCCGTTTTGAAGAAGTAGATACCATGCCTGGGCGCAAGCTTAATGCTTTTTACTATTTATCGCCTAACAATAAATATGCGGCCAAAGCGCAAATATCCGGGCTCACAAAATCGAACAATGCGACTGGTACACAGCTTACTCTAAGCCTTAAAAACAGGAACGCTTTCCACAGTGCGGAGCAGCTTACATTAAGCGGTTTTGTAGGTATTGAAACACAGATAGCCAGTAACCAGAATGTTGGTACCAAACACTTTGGCGGCAATATAGATTTGATGATACCCCGTATTATTGGTCCAGTAAATTTTGGCCGCAACAGTGATTTTGTGCCCAATACAAAAATTAATTTGGGCTACGAATATTACCGCCGGTCGGACCAGTATACGCTCAATTCATTTAAGACGAGCTTTGGCTGGGTATGGAATTCATCCATCACTACCGAACTTCAATTCAATCCCATATCTATTAACTATGTCCTGCCAACAGCTATTACGCCCCGGTTTCAGGATAGCATCAATAAAAACATAACCCTTGCCCGCAGTATTGAAAGGCAGTTTATTATCGGTTCTAATTTTAACTATAATTATAATTCGCTGGCCAAGCCTAACAGCAAAAGAAACAACTATTACTTTAATGGAAACGTTGATTTTTCTGGTAATCTCCTTGGCCTAATAACAGGGGCTAATGTGTCGCAAGGCAAAGAAAAGAAAATATTGAATACGCCCTTTTCGCAGTATATACGCGGTGAGGTGGAGCTACGGCATTACATGGCGCTTGGCACGCCAAAAAGGCAACGCATCAACGAGTTAGCAAGCCGCATAAGTATCGGTGCTGGATATGGTTATGGCAACAGTACCACTATGCCATTTATTAAAGAATTCTTTATTGGCGGCACCAACAGCCTTAGGGCCTATAGGGCAAGAAGCCTTGGCCCTGGCACTTATTATGGAGGTATTGCTACTAACACAAAGGGCTTTTTGCCAGACCAGCCGGGCGATATAAAAATAGAAATAAACACAGAGCTGCGCTTTAAAATAGTATCTATTGTAAGAGGTGCTTTTTTTGTAGATGCAGGCAATATTTATACCATCCGCGACGACCCTTCCAGGCCAGGCGCTACCTTTACAAAAGATTTTGCCAACCAGCTTGCAGTAGGCACTGGCGCAGGTTTGCGGTTCGACCTTAACTTTTTGGTATTACGTATTGATGGTGCCTTCCCCATAAGAAAACCTTACGAGCCGGGCGGGCCTAAATGGGTATTCAATCAAATAAAATTTGGCGATAGCCAGTGGAGAAAAGATAATCTTATTTTGAACCTTGCTATTGGTTATCCGTTCTAAACTTTTTTTGGTCCGGGCTAATACAGCAGCTATGGTGTGCATTCTAGCCCGTCCGAATGGTAGCCGGACGGACATCGCCCTCTTGTACGTCATACCTTTTTGTTACTCCTCCTAAATTTACTTCCTTATTTTATTGGCCGCACTAGAATACATTTATTGAATGCTGGATAGTTTGCAAAGCCAGGCATAAGCTGATACTTTTACTGCAGCCTGTATTAAATATTAAAACCGCCCTTTACCAAAACCCTAACTAGTAATATTTTAAAAGGTATTGGTTTAACCTGTATCCTATTTTATCTTTAATTTAAATTGTATAAAATGAAACGTATCTTATTCTTTATACTGGTTATTGGCAGTTTTTTATCTTGTAGCAAAAGTACCACCAAGGGGCCTGCAACGCCATCAGTGACACCACCTGTTACGCCGCCTGTATCCACTACTACTTTTACCAACCCGTTATTAACCAGCGGGCCTGACCCATGGGTAATAAAAAAAGATAGCTTTTACTACTATACCCACACGCTCGGCGGCAGTATTGCCCTGTGGCGCACCACCAAAATGAGCGAGCTAAAAGATGCGCCTATAATTACAATATGGATGCCTCCCGCCTTCGGAGATTATAGCCATGATATATGGGCGCCTGAATTGCATTTTATAAACAGCAAATGGTACATTTATTTTGCCGCAGATAATGGCGACAATGCTACTCACCGTATGTATGTGCTGGAAAACCCATCTTCAGACCCATTGGCTGGCAACTGGATTTTTAAAGGAAAGATTGCAGATACTGCTGCTGATAAATGGGCTATTGATGGATCTGAATTTGAAATGAATGACCAGCTTTATTTTATATGGAGTGGCTGGGCCGGCGATGTGGATGGCAGGCAGGATATTTACATAGCCCCCATGAGCGACCCATGGACAATTTCCGGCACCCGTACATTAATATCTTCTCCTACTAATGATTGGGAAAAATTTGGTGGCCCTACCTATGTGAACGAAGGCCCGGAAGCACTTAAAAATGCTGCCGGAAATTTGTTTCTTACTTTCTCGTCCAGCGGCTGCTGGACGGATAATTACAGCCTTGGCCTACTTACCTTAAAAGCCGGTGGCAACCCGCTTGTTGCAAGCGACTGGACAAAAAGTACAGCGCCGGTATTTAGCCAAAATGCGGCCAACGGTGCATTTGGCCCAGGCCATAATAGTTTTTTTAAAAGCGCCGATGGATCGCAGGACTGGATACTGTACCACGCCAACAGCAGTGCTGGCAAGGGTTGTGGCGATGTGAGGAACCCTCGTATACAACAATTTACCTGGAATGCTGATGGCTCGCCAAACTTTGGGGCTCCGGTGAAGATTAATACTGCCTTACAAAAACCATCGGGTGAATAAATTATAAAAAGATTCTGTTTAAAAGATATTGTTAAGCAGGATAGATATAACTTTTCGACTATTATTTATTTGTAAACTTTAGCGAAAAAAATAGGTTTGCCATTTATTAATACTAGAATGCCACACAAGAATAATAAAGTAGCAAGTTGAGGAGGAGTGCCAATTAGGTATGACGTACAAGAGGGTAATGTCTGCCTGGCTGTCATTCGGACGGGCAAGAATGATCACCGGGGCTGGTGCATTGGCCAGGACAACAAAGAGGCCAATTAAAAATGAATTAAAAATTAAAAATTACTTCGTACGTATGGTACCTCAATTAAATGAGATCCAGGGGGGTACAAACAAAAACTATAAAGGCTTTCTTTTTAAAGAAAGTATTGACGGTACCAAAGGTTGTGTATCTTTCAAAAAAAAGTAACGTGCCTATTATTGTTGCTTAACCATTTACTAACTTATTTATTACTGATCATGCAGATTGAGCCGATTAAACTTGTTGTAAAAGCATCTACTTTGCCCGGTGCTGGCAAAGGTTTGTTTACTAAAGAATTTATTGCGAAAGACACTTGCTTTTTAGAATACAAAGGCTCCATAACTACCTGGAAAGAAGTTAGCGGCGACGACCATAACGCCTACATATTTTTTGTAAACCGCAACCATGTAATTGATGCCAGCAAACACATGGAAGAATTGGCCCGCTACATTAATGATGCACGTGGCATAAAAAAAGTAACCGGCATCAACAACAATACCTACTATGCGGTGATAAAAAAAAGAGTGTTTGTTTATGCCACTAAAGACATACCCGCAGGCAGCGAATTGTTTGTTGGTTATGGAAAAGATTACTGGGATACCATTCGTGCAAATATAAAAAAAGACCTGCTAAAAGCAAAGCCCGCAAAAAAAGCAAAGTAATTATTAGTTGCTTTGTTTTTGTTTAATTTGAGTTATTTAACTTTTTAATCCCAACGGCCTTTTTGGTAAAATTGTACAATTACCTGCAGCAGCCTGTACTCATATTTTGACTGGATAAAATTAATTTTTGCCTGGTCGTAGTTGGCTTTTGCTACCACATAATCGGTAGTATTAAATGTACCGTAGGCCATCTTTACAGAATCGCTGCTGAGGGTTTGTTGCAGTGCTGCCACTTGTTTATTTATAAGCACTATTCTTTGCGAAGCATTTTTTAAATTCTGCACCGAGTGCTCTACCGCATTCCTTAATTGATTTTTTGTAGAAGTTAACTGCGCATCGATACGGGTAAGCGCAGCATCAGCATTAGCAATACGTGTTTTAGCCTGAAAACCGTTAAGGATAGGTATCCGCAAGTTAAGCCCTACGCCAGAATTGATGTTGGAATTTAATTGGTTGATGTAAGTAAAAGGCTGATAGCGGCCGTTTTGTACCACACTTTTTTGCTGTAAATAATAATCAGCCCCATTAAGGCTTACAAAATTATCGGGTGAAGTATTGGTGACACTTGAGGAGGTTCCATCGGGCACAAACTTTGTTTTATTTACTGATGATGAATATGCACTACTGGTACCGGCGGAAAGAGAAAGCGTAGGGTAACGGAAGCTTTTGGCAACTGCCTTGTCATACTGGGCAGCTATTTTTTGTTGCTGGATAGCCTGCACATCGGGCAACAATTTTAGTGCCGCTTCATACACATCTTTTGGCTCAATATCTTTCACGGCCAACTCATCACCTGGCTCTTCTGCTACAAAAATAACCCCTTCATCTGTTTCATAATTCATTGCAAGAAATAAATCGAGCCTGGCTAATTCTACATTATTTTTCGCAGTAGACAGTGCTAGTTCTTCTGTTGCTGCCTGGCCATTTAAATCTGATAATTGTACCTCTGCCAATACGCCTGCATCTACTTTTTTCTGTGCCAGCGCAACTTGCTCCATAGATGCATTGAGTTGTAATTGCGTAGCCTTTATAATTTCGTTGCTACTAATAACCAGCAGGTATGCACGGATAACACTTAAGATAATAATGTTCTTTGCGGCATCTGTTTGTAAGACTGCGGATTGCATGGTTGCCCGGTTTCTTTTGATGGCATTTGTTATCTGCATGCCGTTAAATAGAGTAACATCCATAGAGGCCCCATAATTGCCATAGCCAATGGTTTGGTTGATGAACTGGTTACTATAAGGATCTATACTTTTACCTGTATTTAAGCCTTGTCCAAGGTTGACATTTAATGTAGGGAGGCGTTGGTATTGTGCCTGCCGCAAAGAAATTTTATTGATGTTGGATTGATACACCGCATCTTTTACCTGCTGGTTATTTTGCAATGCAATATCGATGCACTCTTTTAGTGTCAATTTTTTTTGTGCATGGGTACTCAACAACAGCACAAGGCTTAAGAAAAGCAGGTTAATTTTTTTCATGATAAAAAAACATTTTAGCATGCTATGCCAACTCCTGTGCCATTGTTGAAACCCTTTACTGTACTGTATTGCATGGCTACAGCCTAAATACCCTGTCCGGTAATGGACAAGTTTTGTACCCTACCGTACAAGCAATCCATCTTTTAAACGGATGATGCGGTTGCCATATTCAGCATTTACTTCGCTATGCGTTACCTGTACGATGGTCACTTTTTCCTGTTCATTCAGCTTTTTAAAAAGCTCCATAATTTCTTTTGCCTGGTCGCTGTGCAAGTTGCCTGTTGGTTCATCTGCAAAAATTACTTTTGGGTTGCCTGCTATTGCCCTTGCGATGCCTACCAGTTGCTGTTGCCCGCCAGAAAGCTGCGAAGGAAAAAGATCTTTACGCCCAACGATATTAAATTTATCGAGCAGCTCTGCCACGCGGCTCTTTCTTTCGGAGGAGCCAAGGCCTTTGTATAGCAGCGGCGTCTCGATATTTTCGTACACTGTTAGTTCATCAATTAAATTATATGCCTGAAACACGAAGCCAATCTGGTTGCGATGCAATTCAGTTTTTTTCCTTTCATTGATTTTAGAAACATCTTCTCCTTGAAAAAGATATTGCCCATCATCTGCCTGCTCCAGCAAGCCCATAATATGCAGCAGTGTTGATTTACCTGAACCGGAAGGGCCCATGATGGAAACAAATTCTCCTTCGGCAATATCCAGGCTTACATCGCTTAGCACATAAGCTTTTCTTGAGCCATTATTAAAATACTTGTAGATCTTTTTTAGTTCTATCATGTTTTAGGGTTTTTTGTTTTTTGTTGGGCTTATGCTAGTTGTACTATTTTTTGTTTGGCGGTAAGGCGTTTTTGGTTTATAGTTTTTTGTTTTTTCGGCAAAGTGATAAGGCGTTTTAAATTTATCTGTTGATATAGGAATATGTTTTGTATACCCAACCTATTACTTATTAATTATAACGATATTTTTATTCGCTCTTTAAATTTTTAATAGGGTTTGCCATGGCTAGTTTTAATGTTTGTAAGATGATGAGCAACAAAGTAACGCTAGCTAATGCTGTTACCGGCCACACAAACGGCTGGATGGACATGTTAATACGGTATGCGTAATTATTTAGCCAACCTTGCATAACAAAGTAGGCAAGCGGGCACGCAATAATACCTGCAATAAGTATCACCAATAAAAACTCCTTTATAAAAAGCAATGTAATGTGTGGCACTGATGCGCCCAGCACTTTACGGATACTTATTTCTTTTACCCGCTTTTGTATACTTAATGAAATTAAGCCCAGCACACCAAGCAGTACAATTACCAAAGCCAGTGTGGTAGCGGTGTAGGCCGCTTTTTTTAGTTGTATTTCCGTAGCGTATAAATGCTTTAAGGTATCATCCATAAAAGTATACTCAAAAGAGCTGCCGGGCAATAACCGGCTCCATTTTTTTTGTATAGCATCAATGCTGGCAGTAATGTTGCCGGGCTTAATTTTAAAAGACAAGTAACGGTAAGTGATGGCATACCTAACGTTAAAAAATATCATGGGCGCTATTTTGTTTTGCATAGAACCAAAATGAAAATCTTTCGTAATGCCTGATATAGTAAACGTAGTCGAATCTCCTGGAATTTTTACCTGCTGCCCGATAGCATCGCTGGCAACTGTATAACCAAGTGCAGCAGCTGCCTTTTGGTTAAGCACTACTTTGGCAGAATCGCTGGTGGTGCCAGTAAAAAAATTACCGGCCTGCAATGGTATCTGGTAAGTATCCAAGTAATACTGGTCGGCTATCATTGCCTGCATAGCAGTAGCTTGCGTAGAGTCTGTACCCATTTGATA
>JANXVN010000088.1 GCA_025351645.1 Ferruginibacter sp. | reverse complement strand
CTAAAAATATAATACCGATTAATGCTAACCAATTTCTTTGAACCCTTTGGGGGTTAAGCCAAATTTAGATTTAAAAACAGTTGAGAAATAAGCTTGAGAAGAAAAGCCCACCTTATAAGAGATTTCAGAAATGGACAACTCTTCATTCAGTAATAAATATTTTGCTTTTTGCATGCGTACATCAAGAATGTATTCATTAATATTATATCCTAAAACGGCTTTCACTTTTCTGTATAATTGCACCCTTGAAATACCTATTTCTTTGCAAATATCATCCACGCCAAAGTCTTCATTTGCAATATTTCCTTCCACAATAGCGGTAAATTCATTTACAAATTTCCGATCAATTTTTTTTGCCGTGGAATGTTTCTTATTGCCAGCAGGTAACTCACAGGTATAATGCCCCTTTAATATTTCCCTGTTTTTTAACAAGCTTTTTATATTTTCTTCCAGGTATTGTATATTAAATGGCTTTATAATATAAGCGTCTGCTTTTAACTTTAAGCCTTCAATTTGTTGTTCGAGACTGCCTTTTGCGGTTAATATTATAATGGGGATATGGGAGGTCCGTAAATCATTTTTCAACGTTTCGGTAATCACCATACCATCTTTTCCCGGTAATAAAATATCTGATATTATTAAATCCGGAACAATTTCATAAGCCAGGTTTAAACCCATATTTCCATTCTCGGCTTCAAGTACTTCGTAATTTTTGTTTAAATGGTTTTTAAGGAACATTCTTATTTCAGTATTGTCTTCTATTATTAAAATAGATTGGTCTTTGGGCAATACGGAATCATTCTCCTCTGCAATAGGTATCAATATTTCAGTTTCGTTGGTATAAATTTTTGCATCTTCATAATTTAATTTGTAATCAACAGGCGCACTATTAATTTCCCTTACATTAAAATGATCTTTTCCTAACGGCAGTGTAATGTTAAATAGCGCACCTTTCCATTTTTCGCTTTTAATTTGTATACTGCCATGGTGCAGGTTAATTAATTCCTTTGAAAGTGCGAGCCCCAGCCCGGTACCTTTATAGGTGCCATCCTTACCCTGGTAAAATAAATCAAAAGCGTGTTCCAGGGTTTCGGGGCTCATACCAATACCTGAATCTTCAATTGTTATTACAGCATTTTTATTATCGGCATCTTTACTGATTAAAACACTAATAAATCCATTGGTTGCAGTGTATTTAAAAGCGTTTGAGAGAATATTAAATAGTATCTTATCTAACATATTTACATCGAACCATGCCATTAAGTTATTGTCCTTAGAATCTGTTTTAAAAGAGATTTTATTTTTAACAGCGGTTTCTGTAAAGGCATTTGTAATATCTGTAATAAACGTTGTAAGATTATTCTCACTAACTTTTATTTTCATTTTGCCTTCTTCTATTTTCCTGAAATCCATTAACTGGTTTACTAACCTTAAAAGCCGCATAGCATTTTTCTTTACCATATCCAGCGGTACTTTAATGGAAAATGGAAGTTTTGGTAAAACTAATATATCTTCTAAGGGGCCAAGGATAAGCGTAAGCGGTGTTCTTAACTCATGTGAAATATTGGTAAAAAATTTTAATTTTGCTTCAGTTGCTTCCTGAGCATGTTTTCCAAGAACAATCAACTGGTTTCGCTGATCAATTATTTCCTCTTTTTGTACTTCTAATTCTTTATTGATTTTTTTATTTTCCTGCAAATAGTAAAACAAAATACATCCCATTATCAAGGCAATAGCCAGTGAAATTGAAATGACCAAAATAATCGTAGTTTGGTTATTGGTAATGAGTATTTGTTCTTCAATCTTTTTTTGCCTTTTATCAATATCCACTTGTTGCAAAAGCACTTTATCGTTTTGTAGCCTCATAATCCTTACATTGGTAGAATCAATAACCGTTGTTGAAAGATTGATTTCTTTTTTATACTTTTTGTTTTCAAGGATATTTATTGCAGTCTCAATAGCTTCTTTACCCCCCGACGGATAGAGGATTGTTGCTTTAAGTATACCTTTTTCTACCAGGTCTATACCCCCATTTTCACCGGATAGCCCATCTACACCAATGATTTTTATTTTATGCGTTACACCAAGTTTTTGACAAACTTTGGCGGCTCCAAACGCTAGGCGGTCATTTTGCGCAAAAAATAATTGAATATTGGGATATGATAATAACGTGTCTTCAAATTTTTTGCTCGTTTCGTCGGGAAATTTATCCCAATTACCTGAAAATTTTGAAATGTATTTTATCCCTGGAAATTGTTTTATAATATCTGTAAATCCTTTATGGCGGCCTATATCTGCAGAGGAGCCTATATCCGGGCCTCCAATTTCCATTACGTTTCCCTTACCTTTTAAAATGGTATTTGCATAGGTGCCGGCATCTTCTCCTATTTTATAATTATCAGCCCCTATAAATGCTGAATAATTAGTAGACAATATATTTCTGTCAACAATTATTACCGGAATACCTTTTTTATATGCTTCGTCGAGGACAGGGGTAATTGGTGCAGCTTCATTAGGAGTTACAATTAGTAGGTCAATTTTTTGGTTAACTAAATCCTTTATTTGTTGAACCTGTAAGTCGGAGTTTAAGTTTGCTTCTCTTAAAACTAGTTTTAATTCAGGATGAAAGGATAACTCCCGTTCCATTTCTTTAAGCATATTCTCTCTCCATACGTCATGTATAGTACATTGAGAAAATCCTACTGTATATGTTTTGGGTATTTCATGGTTTGAGCAGGAAGAAAATTGCAATAACAATATGAATGGCCCTAGAAAGAGCCGGGCTATTTTTAGGGTTAAACTCGGATTTTGTAAGCTTTTTTTATTTAATAAGTAGTCAAGCATCATTGCAAGTTGAGTATTTTTTTTAAATGACTCTCATAAAATCGTATCAATATTTACATTTAGAATTTATTTTCACAATTTGAGCCATGCAAAAATATTTTTTTTGGTATTCTTTTATAAATTCCTGGTACAAATTTATAAAATTTAATTCTATTACGTTTTTGATAAATGATTATACTATTGATTAACAAGTAGTTAAATTAATTTTAAATAAAATACAATTTTGAATAGATTAGAAACGATTTACTAAATCATTCGCAGCAGTTGTAGGGATATTTAATTTCTAAATGAGCTGCTATATGAATAAAAAAAAACTATTTCAATGGTCTATGGTGGCCGCCCTTGCCGGATTTATCTTTGGGTTTGATACCGTGGTAATATCTGGGGCAAATCTTCCCATTAAAAATCTTTGGCATACAACTCCTCTATTTCATGGTTTTTTTATAATGTCGATGGCACTATGGGGTACGCTGTTTGGATCAATTTTCGGCGGACTTCCTACAGAAAAATATGGCAGAAAAAAAGTGTTGATGTGGATAGGGATTTTATTTACCATCTCAGCCCTTGGCTCAGCGTTTGCGCAGGATCCCTACACATTTTCCTTCTTCAGGTTTATTGGTGGTATCGGCATCGGGGTTTCATCTGTTGTTGCACCAACTTATATTTCTGAAATTTCAACACCTGCAACCAGGGGTAAATTAGGAGCCCTCTATCAATTTAATATAGTGTTCGGAATATTGATTGCCTTTTTATCAAATTATTTTCTACAAGGTGTTGGAGGCTTAAACGATTGGCGCTGGATGCTGGGAGTTTTAGCAATACCATCTATAATTTATACCTTTTTAGTAGCTGGTGTACCGGAAAGCCCTCGATGGCTAATTTCAAAAAAGAACGATTTGGCAAAAGCGAAAGAAATTTTACTGATAATAGGTATTGAAAATGTTGATGAAGAAATAGCGGCAATCATTAAAGGTAACCAGCAGGAATCGCCATTAGGGCAGCCCGCAAAATTTTTTAGCCACAAGCATAAGGCTATCATTTCACTGGCATTTTTTATTGCTTTTTTTAACCAGTTTTCGGGTATTAATTTCATTTTATATTATGCGCCTGAAATACTATCTAAAATTGGTTTGGGCGCAAAAGATTCTCTTTTAAATTCAATAGCAATTGGAGGTACAAACTTGATCTTTACTTTTGTTGGCCTCTATTTTATTGACCATATCGGCCGCAAAAAATTACTTTTAATAGGTTCAATAGGGTATATAATCAGCCTTTTAATGGTTGCTGTATGTTTTGCAATACATGCTAACCCTACCTTATTAATGGGGTTTTTATTGCTGTTTATAGCATCTCATGCAGTGGGGCAGGGGGCCGTTATCTGGGTTTTTATTTCAGAAATATTCCCAACAAAAATAAGAGCAATGGGGCAATCTTTTGGTGCAAGCGTACACTGGGTATTTGCTGCAATCATAACCCTGATAACACCATTTTTTCTTGATGAAACCAATGGGATTTTTAAAGAAAATCCTTGGCCAATTTTTGCCTTTTTCGGTGGCATGATGGTTTTACAACTGTTGTGGGTCCTTTTCAAGATGCCTGAAACCAAAGGAGTATCTCTTGAACAACTTGAAAAAGAATTAACAACTTCTTAAGCAAAATATATTAATAAACTGATTAGTAGTATACACTAAGCACACCAAATAAAAACTAAGCAAACCAATTAATTTTTAACATTTAAAATTGCTATTATGAAGAAATTCTTTTCAATTATCCCCTTACTACTGCTGGTGCTTTTTTGCCATGCCCAGCAAATTAAGCTAACTGGCAAGGTAACGCGAAAAAGTACTGGCGAGCCATTGCCAGGCGTAACAGTACAAACCAAAAATAAAACGGTTACAACTTTGGCAGATGGTAGTTTTTCAATTGAAGCCCCTGCAGGAGAAACCCTCAATTTTTCTTATGTTGGCATGACGCCCCAAAGTATTAAAATTACAAAAGCGGCACAAACGATTAGCCTTACAATGGAAGAGGTTAATGCAGGTATGAACGAAGTTGTTGTAGTAGGCTACACCTCGCAACGAAAACAAGATTTAACTGGTGCCATTGCGGTGGTAGATTTAACGCCGGTTAAAAATAATACATCCGGCAATACCATGCAGGCTTTGCAAGGTAGGGTAGCAGGTTTATACATTGAAAAAGATGGGTCACCAAATGGTGCCAACAGCAGGATTTTAATTCGTGGAGCCAATACATTGGGCAATAATGATCCGCTGTATATTATTGATGGGATACCAACAACAAGGCCGGAGGTATTTCAAAATATGGATCCCGCAAATATAGCTTCTGTCCAGGTGCTTAAAGATGCATCTTCAGAATCGATTTATGGCGCCCGTGCATCTAACGGCGTTATTATTGTTACTACAAAAAATGGCGGTAATACCAATGGTAAAGTAGATTTTCAATTTAACAGCAGCGTATCAAGCCAATCGGAAAAATCGCTACGTTTTAAAATGCTTAGTTCGCTGGACAGAGGAAAAGCATTGTGGCAGGCATCTGTTAATGATGGCCAGGATCCTGCTGCCGGTTATGGCAGTATTTATAATTTTGATTGGAATAAGGATTATACAAAGCCGGTATTAAATAGTGTAACTGTTCAGCCTTTTGTAGGCGGAGACCCTAATACACCCGCAGGCAATACAGACTGGCAGGATGTAATGTATAAAACAGGATTGGTTACCAACAATAGTTTAACCGCATCTGTGGGCAATAAAAACTCTTCTGTCGAAATGAATTTCGGTTACCTTAAAAATACCGGAATGTTAAAGTATACAGGTTATAAGCGTTTAAGTGGAAGCATCAATGCTATTACCCGTTCTTTTAATGATAAGGTTACTTTAGGCCTTAATTTAAGAATGGCTAATTCAGATGAAACACTTACTACAAATGACCTTGGCGGAGCAGCAACTACTTTTTTAGCAGTAACCCTGGCACCAACAATCCCGGTATATCAAAAAGATGGCAAGACCTATGCTGGTGAATCAGGCGCAGGATATTCTGATAGGAACAATCCATTGCACATGCAGGATTTGGCTAAGTGGAATAATGCCAATCGCTTAAGTACATTTGGAAATGTTTTTGTAGAAATACAGCCCATTAAAAATTTGTTTTTTAAATCTAATTTCGGTGCTGACAATGCAAATTATTTAAGCAGAGTAATAGCACCAACATTTACTGAAGGTGCATTAAGCCGAACAACTAATAGTTTATCGTTTGACCAGAACCATTATTTAAGCACTACATTTTCTAACACGGTCCGGTATAATTTAAACCTTAATCAAAATAATCATTTTAAGTTTTTATTAGGTACCGAGTTTATTAAAACCAATGTAGATTTTCAGTCAACTAAAAAAGAAGGCTACGCTATTCAAACAGAAGATTACTTTACATTAAATGCTGGTACAGGCAATACAACTGTTAGTGGTGGCTCAACAGGCAACAGGTTGTTTTCTCAATTTGCCCGGATAGATTATAATTATAGCGATAAATATCTTGCTGCTGTTACTGTTCGCCGTGATGGTTCGTCACGTTTTGGTGCAAACAATCAATATGGTGTTTTTCCCGCAGCTTCTGTTGGTTGGAGAATTGATAAAGAAGCATTCATGAAAAATAATACTATGTTTTCTGAACTAAAATTAAGGGCAGGTATTGGCCGTGTAGGTAATCAGCAAATTGGAGATTTGGCTCGTTTTGGCCTATTTGGTGCAAGATATGGAACCACACAAAATCAACTTACACCCGGTTTTTGGGAGCAATACATGAATGTTGGGACAGCCTATTCATTATCCGGTGCCAATACTGGAACATTACCATCAGGCTTTGTACAAACCCAGGCTGCTAATCCTGGCCTTAAATGGGAATCTACAAATGAAATAAATACAGGTATCGACTTCGTCATACTTAAGAATAAAATTTACGGTTCATTCGATTATTTTTCAAGGAATACTACCGGGATTTTAATAACACCACCTGTTGCTTCTGCATTAGGAGAGGGGCAATCAAAAGCAGTTAATGGGGCTTCTAAAAGCAATAAAGGCTGGGAATTTGTAATTGGTTATCAAAGCGAAAAAATGGGTGATTTTAAATATGATGTGAAATTAAATTTTGCCCATTTCAGAGATAAAATAACTGAACTTCCTGAAAATGTACGCCCTGCCTATGCCGGTAATTTGGTAAACACAATTATTGGCCATTCTCAGTTTGATATTTTTGGTTATAAAACAGCCGG
Source organism: Ferruginibacter sp. (assembly GCA_025351645.1). GTDB lineage: Bacteria > Bacteroidota > Bacteroidia > Chitinophagales > Chitinophagaceae > Ferruginibacter. Next base: position 29,716 of record JANXVN010000088.1, on the reverse strand, counting down.
TCTTTTTCAATCTCAGGCAGAAGTTGATAAAGCTCCTAAACAAATTGGTGCAGGTCCGGGAAGAATTAGATATGTTGATGTAAACAAAGATGGTGCAATTGATGATTTGGATAGAACATGGATTGGTACAACCTTACCCGCATTAGAATATGGTATGCGGATTGATTTAAGTTACAAGCAGTTTGATTTTTCCATATTTGGATCTGGTGTAGGTGGCAGAAAAGGATTTGACTGGTACTCCTTATACAACAACTTAATGAAAAGCAGAGAGAATGTAGGAGCGGGAGTTTTTAATGGTTGGACCCCAACTCACACAAATACATCTGTGCCCACTTTAACTTTAAAAGACAACAATAATGAAAGCCGCACATCGGACTATTTTATTGTGAATACCTCGTATTTTAAAATGCGCAATATTCAATTAGGGTATAACATTACTTCAAAATCAATCTTTTCAAGGCTTCGGATATATGCCATGGCAGAAAATTTATTTGTATTCAAAAGCAAAAGTTATTTAAGTCCTGATCCGGAAAGAATTGATATAAACCCAGTACCCATTCCAAAAACATTAACAATCGGTGTTAACGCATCTTTCTAAATAAACAAAAATATTACAACATGAAAAATAAAAAAATAATTGCTTTTTTAACAGCGGGGGTAATCCTATTAAGCTCCTGCAAAAAAGAGCTCGACTATAAGCCAACAGGGGTACTTTCCTCTTCCGATTTAACATCGCCTACTGCAATTGAAGGACTGGTAACAGCATCTTATGCAGCTATTGGAAACGGTGATATGATTGGGCCAATATACAGTAACTGGGCTTACGGCAGCGTGCGCTCGGATGATGCCTATAAAGGCGGAGGCGGAACCAGTGATTTAGGCGATATTGATGCCCTGGAACATTATAACCTAGTTACTCCATCCATGGAATTGTATATTCCCCGTACCTGGAAAAATTTATTTAAATCGATTTCCCGGGCTAACGCAGCTATACGAGCAGTTAATTCATTATCTGAAACGGTTTATCCTGCAAAAAAAATAAGGTTGGGCGAACTGCATTTTTTGAGGGCGCATAGTTATTTTACTATGAAATTGTTATTTAAAAATATTCCAATTTTTGATGAAAATGCTTCTTTGGCTGATATTTTAAAAGTCTCGAATATTTTAAGCAATGATGATTCCTGGAATAAAATAGCAGCAGATTTTCAATATGCAATTGACAATTTACCTGCAACTCAACCCGAATTGGCAAGAGCAAATAAATTATCTGCCCAGGCTTACCTTGCTAAAGTTAGATTGTACCAGGCTTACATGCAAGACAATACTAACCATGTAACCAGCATTAATCAGGTATTATTACAACAGGTTGTAACCTTGACACAAGCGGTTATTGCTTCAGGCAAATACTCTTTAAGCAGCGATATTGGTGATAACTTTTTACCTGAAACTGAGAATGGCCCTGAATCTATTTTTGCTATACAGTTCACTATTAATGATGGTACAACTTCCGGCAGATTAAGTTTTGAAGATGGACTAAATTATCCGCACGGAGCTCCTCAATATGGTTGCTGCGGTTTTCATGCTGCAAGTCAGAATTTAGTAAACGCACACACCACAGATATAAACGGATTGCCAAATTTTAATACTTTTAATAACAGTACAGCAAATTTAACTACGGCTACTGTAGATCCCCGTTTAGACCATACTGTTGGTATTGATGGCCATCCTTATAAGTATGATAATACAAAACCATTTAGTGTTAGCTGGGTCCGCGATGCAGGAACTTATGGTAATTTTCATACCATGCGTTTTCAACAATTGGCAAACAGTCCGTCTTACTTAAAGATGGGGCCATTTATGGGCACTGCAAAAAACTATGACATTTTAAGATATGATGATATTTTATTGATGCAGGCAGAAGCTTATATTGAGTTGGGACAACAAGCCAATGCCTTACCGCTTATAAACCAAATTAGGGCAAGAGCTGCTGCAAGTACAGCAAGATTAAAAAAGGCTGACGGAACTTTTCCTTCTAACTATAATGTAAAACAATATACAAGTATTGGTTGGACGCAGGATTATGCCCGTACAGCATTGCAATGGGAAAGAAGATTGGAATTTGCAACTGAAGGCGCACGTTTTTTTGATTTGGTTAGATGGGGAATGGCAGAGAAAACTTTGAATGCCTATATTGCTGTTGAAAAAGTAAACAGAACTTTTTTAGCAACTGCTAAATTTACAGCAGGCAGGGATGAATATTTACCAATTCCTCAATCAGAAATAACTTTTACAAATGGATTATACAAACAAAATCCTGGATACTAATTTGATAACTAGTTTCATTTTAGGTGTTATGTGTAACACTAAGAGTTTACTTTAATAATCGGAGGAAGTTTTACTTCCTCCTTTTTACTGTTTTAAAATAAATTAATTAAATTTATATGATCATGAAAAATAAAAAGCTATTTCTTTTAGTTTGCATGTTGTTTATTTCAACAATATTCAACAAACTATCGGCGCAAACATCCAATAAGTTGATGGCAGAACAATACAGGCCACAAATTCATTTTTCGCCGAAGGCACACTGGATAAACGACCCCAATGGAATGGTTTATAACAAGGGTATTTATCATTTATTTTTTCAGTATCATCCTTATAGTACATTGTGGGGACCTATGCATTGGGGACATGCTACCAGTAAAGACATGATACATTGGAAAGAAGGGCCCATTGCAATTTATCCTGATTCTATAGGAACTATTTTTTCTGGAAGTGCAGTTGTAGATGAGCATAATACTTCTGGCTTGGGCTTAAATGGAAAAGCTCCTTTAGTAGCAATCTTTACACAGCATAACATGGAAGGAGAGAAAGCCGGAACTAATACATTTCAAAATCAAAGCCTGGCTTATAGTAATGATGATGGAAAAACATGGATTAAATATGCAGGCAACCCTGTAATTAAAAATCCGGGTATCAAAGATTTTCGTGACCCTAAAGTTATGTGGTACGCGCCGGCAAAAAAATGGATAATGACACTGGCTACTGCAGACAAAGTAACATTTTATTCTGCTCCCGATTTAAAAAACTGGACTAAAGAAAGTGAATTTGGAAAGGCTGCTGGTGCACATGGTGGCGTTTGGGAATGCCCTGACCTAATATTACTTGATGATAAAGGGAAATCTCGGTGGGTGCTGATTGTAAATATAAATCCAGGCGGGCCAAACATGGGTTCGGGTACCCAATATTTTGTTGGGGAATTTAATGGAAAAATTTTTACCACCATCCAAACTGATACCAAATGGTTAGATTATGGCCCTGATAATTACGCCGGAGTAACCTGGTCGAATACGGGCAAAAGAAAAATTTTGTTAGGCTGGATGAGTAACTGGATGTATGCTAATCAAGTACCAACGGAAGTGTGGAGAAACGCCATGACAATTCCAAGAGAATTAAAACTTAAAAACGTTGGAACAACTAGTTTTGTAACCTCAACCCCTGTAACTGAATTATCAAAAATAGTAAAGAACCAGTTGACTGTAAACAATATCCAGGTAAATAAAAGCTTAGATATTGCAGATAAAGCAGGCAAAATTTCGTTGCCTTGCAGGATAAATATTGCAATGGATACCATCAAGGATTTTTCGTTTGTGGTGTGCAACAATTTGGGAGATACCTTACTAATAGGGTTTAATAAAGAAAAAAACGAATATTATATTGATCGTAAAAAGTCAGGAAAAATTGATTTTAGTAAAGGTTTTGCAGCCGTAAATGTGGCTCCACGTTTCTCTAAGAATAAAAAAATAAATCTTTCTTTAATTTTTGATGTTAGTTCAGTAGAATTATTTGCTGATGATGGATTAACCGTAATGACATCGATTTATTTTCCATCAAAACCATATAACCAGATTCATTTAAACTGCACAGATAAATTAAACCTATCAACCTTACAATACAGCCACCTAAATAATATTTGGTAGTTTAAATTAAGTAAGGATAAACCCTTAATTTTTACTTTGTTGCTATTTTTAAAATAATGTTATACAATGGTATTCTCCAACTCAAATAAGACTGGCAATACCATTGCTTATTTGTCTTTTATTTTCCCAAGTAATTTTTCCTATAATTAATATTATGTTAAATAGGTGCTACTAGCCCCGCTATGAGCATACTATTTTTATATTTTTTTCTTCTGATATCATTTCTTACAAATTAATGTATTAAATTCTAGTTTCTAAAAGTATCCTATTAGTTTTTTAACAGCTTATCTATATGCAGTGATTCGCAGCTTCATAGGGATAGAATATTTGTTTTCGACAATGTGCTGCAAGTGCTTATGATGCATTTAGTTACAAGTGAAGGTATAATCTCGATAGAGTAATTATAAACTTATTGGCCTCAAGAATAAAATAAAGAATAAAACAGAACTATTGATAAGCAAATAATCAAAAGTTTTCGTTTTACTGCAGATACAAAAAAGCCAGTACTTTAAGTACCGGCTTTAAAAAGTTAAGGATAATATGACTATTTAAATTGCATAAAAAAAGCCGGCCTAAAAAGGCAGGCAATCTTATCAAAATACCCCGTTATTTTACCCCAAAATCATATACTTGTTGGAAGGTTCCTAATGAGGAGTTTTCAGCATTAGCGAAAATAAAACCGTACTCACCGTTTTCAAGTGGTTTTTCAAAATAAACTTTGTATTGTCCTGGTCCCAGCTTTTCAAATTTAAAAACAACCTTATCATCATCGTCTATTCCTGTTGTAAAACCAACATAAGTACCGTAAGAACCTGTGACAACTTCCCTGCTTTTCTTACTGCATGAACAATCGTTGATAACTCCTACTTCCCCATCAAAATCTGCCCCACCCCATAAATCACAATCTCCGGCTTATTCTTAAACAAAATAACCTTCCCAATAATAACAACATCCTTCCCTTTATACATTTCCTCCGGCGCCGAAGCAAATTTACTCCGCACAGCTGCTGAAATATAAAGCGTCAAAGGCGACTTTGGATATTCCGCACCAGCGTTCAATAAAGTCGGTGTACCGGGAGATTGGCCAAAGTACCTGCCACCATAAATTTTGGTAGTTATCTTTACAGAATCTCCAACATGCTGTGCAACTTCGTCTACTTTTATTACTGTTTGTGCGCTAACTTTTAAACAACAAAAAATACTCGTGGAACACAACCATAAAACCAATATTTTGTTCATAAAATTTCTTTTGATTAAAATACTAAAATCTTCAAAAACAAAAATAAAGGCTGCACTTTATTAAAATGCAGCCTTTATTTTTTATTCAGATAAAACCATCTAAATTATTCGCCATCAGTTGGTCCTTCTGGTGTTGCCACATCATTTACTGCAGCTTCTGATGTTGTATCATCACTTGCCATATCAATGTTTTCAATCGCAGTGTCACCACCTAAATTTACCGGATCAACCACTTCCACATCATCTTCCTTTTCATCCAGTTTGGTAATGGCTGCAATGGCATCGCCTTCATCTACGCGGATAAGCTTAACGCCTTGTGTTGCCCGTCCCTGCTCGCTTACAGCAGCTACGCTCATACGGATGGTTACGCCACTAACACAAGTAATCATCAAATCTTCCTTCTCCGTAACATCCAGCAAACCTACCAACGAACCAGTTTTATCAGTTACGTTAATAGTCTTAACGCCTTTACCACCACGGTTGGTAATCCGGTAATTAGCTTCGCCTGTTTCAGGGTCATCTAAAAATGTACGCTTGCCATATCCTTTTTCACTTACCACCAAAATTGTGCGGCTTTTATCTTCCCTGTTTACGCAAACCATACCTACAACATTGTCGGTTTCATCTACCACCTCAATGCCATAAACACCTATGCCGCCACGGCCTGTTGACCGTACCTTCTCTTCCGGAAAACGAATTGCCCTGCCGCTCTTTAACGCCATCATAATTTCGCAATTACCATCCGTTAATTTAGCTTCCAGCAACTGGTCTCCTTCTAAAATATTAATGGCATTAATACCATTCTGCCTAGGACGGCTAAAGTCTTCTAAATCAGTCTTTTTAATGATGCCTTTTTTTGTACACAAAACGATGTAGTGGCCGTTCACATAATCTTTGTCATCAAAATTCTTTACATCAATAATTGCACGAACAGTATCATCAGGCGGTATCTGTATCATATTCTGCAAAGCCCTGCCCTTACTTGTTTTATCACCTTCAGGTATCTTATAAACCGGTAGCCAGAAACATCTTCCCTTTTCAGTAAAAAATAACAAAGTATGGTGAGTTGAAGCCACAAACAAATGCACGATATAATCTTCCTGCCTTGTACTGCTTCCCTTTGCGCCACGGCCACCACGGCGCTGGCTACGGTATTCATCAGACCGTGTTCTTTTTATGTAACCCAAATGAGATATCGTTACCACCACATCTTCATCTTCAATCAAATCCAGCATGCCAATTTCGTCATCTGCATAAGTTATTTCAGATTTACGGGCATCGCCAAATTTTGCTTTTATTTCTGCCAGTTCATCTTTAATTATTTGGTAGCGGATCCCTTCATCGCCCAATATTTCCAGCAACCTGTCAATTAGTTTCATTATCTCTGCATGTTCGGCCCTTATCTTATCAATCTCCATTCCGGTAAGGCGCTGTAAACGCAGTTCCAAAACAGCTTTGGCTTGTATTTCGCTCATGCCGAATTGCGTTATCAAACCTTCCTGCGCAAGATTAGGCGTATTAGATTCACGGATCAGTTTTATCACCGCATCCAAATTATCCAGCGCAATAATATAGCCTTCTAAAATGTGCGCCCGCTCCCTTGCTTTACGCAATTCAAACTGTGTGCGGCGTACAACTACTTCATGCCTAAACTCTATAAATTCGCTAATTAAATCTTTTAAATTTAAAATCCTTGGGCGGCCTTTAACAAGTGCCACATTATTTATACCGTACGATGTCTGCAGTTCCGTCAACTTAAATAATTGGTTAATAATAACCTGGGCAACCACATCTTTTTTAAGCTCTACAACAATACGGGTACCTTCTTTATTATTGCTTTCATTGTTAACATCAGCAACGCCTTCTATCGCTTTATCATTGATCAAGTCACCAATTTTCTGCGTAAGCATATCCCTGTTAACCTGGTAAGGCACCTGCGTAATAATTATTTTTTCTCTGCCCTTCGCATCTACTTCAATGTTTGTCTTGCCACGCAAAACTACCCTTCCACGCCCTGTGTGCAACGCTTGCTTCACACCTTCAAAACCATAAATAATACCACCCGTCGGAAAATCCGGCCCCTTCACAAAATGTATCAGTTCATCAATCGTAATATCTCTATTATCAATGTAAGCTATGCATCCATCAATAACCTCGCTTAAATTATGCGGCATCATATTCGTGGCCATACCAACCGCAATACCGCTGGCACCGTTCACTAATAAATGAGGGATGCGGGTAGGCAGCACCGTTGGTTCTTTCAGGCTATCATCAAAGTTCAGCTGGTAATCAACCGTTTCTTTTTCAATATCTTCCAGCATTGCTTCCGCAAACTTTTCAAAACGTACTTCCGTATAACGCATAGCTGCCGGTGGGTCTCCATCCTGACTACCAAAGTTTCCCTGTCCGTCAATCAACGTGTACCGTAAGCTCCAGTCCTGCGCCATACGCACCATCGTATCGTAAATAGAAGCATCGCCATGCGGATGAAATTTACCCATCACCTCACCTACTATACGGGCACTTTTTTTATACGGTTTGTTACTGGTATTCCCCAACTCGCTCATGCCAAATAAAACGCGGCGATGCACCGGTTTTAAGCCATCACGCACATCAGGCAAAGCACGCCCTACAATCACACTCATAGAGTAATCGATGTAGTTGGTTTTCATTTGCTCCTCAATATTAACCGGTATAATCCGGCCCCTGTTACTCTTTGCTCCACCGTCATTTGGCGGCAGGTTTTCTTCCCCTAGATTGTCGTTGTTTTCCATAAATTTTAATAGTGTGCGAATGTACCGATTTTAAGCCATTTTTAGCTTTTAAAAACAAGCCGTCCCCATAATCTTTTACACAACTTTTCATCAATTGTGAACAATAATTTAGGCCTGCACAAAAGTGTAAAAACTTATAACTCCTAACTCCTAACGTATAACTATTTGTGCGTCCCCCAAGGCGAGGCGCCAAGGGGCCGGGCTATCCTTCCAAAATCCGCAGCGCCGAATCTACAGTTTAGCTTCGCATGGTTATAGTTCGCGGCGCTTTACGTGTTTTTCCCTCCCATCCCTTACGCTTCCAATCTAATAGTATCCTGATGTGTAATTTTAAGCTGAATTAAAACGAAATATTGAAATACACCTCAATATGCAGGGCCGTAAAATTACCCCTTTCAGGGAACGGGGGCAACTCTCCCGTTTCCTCTCTCAAATCCATTATCTTGCAAAAAAAAATATTGATTTGAAAACAATCCTTTTGCTGGGCGCAGGTAAATCTGCCACCGTTCTAATCGACTACTTATTAAAAGAAACCGAGGCAAATAAATGGAAATTTATTATTGCAGATGCCAACAAAGAACAGGTACTTTTAAAGACGGGCAACTCCCGTTTTGCAGAGGCCATACAAATTGATATCACCAAAGATGAGGCGCGTGAAAGCCTCATCAAACGTGCCCATGTGGTAATTTCTATGATGCCCCCTGCCCTGCACTTTTTAATTGCCAAGGATTGTGTGGAATATAGAAAACACCTGCTCACCGCATCGTACCTTGATAAAAACATAAAAAGCCTGCAGCAAGAAATTGCACACCGCAAATTATTTTTTTTATGCGAAGCTGGGCTGGACCCTGGCATTGACCACATGAGCGCAATGAAAATTATTGATGGCATTAAAAACAAAGGTGGTGTTATAACCTCTTTTAAAAGCCATTGCGGCGGCCTTGTTGCCCCCGAAAGCGATAATAACCCCTGGCATTACAAAATAAGCTGGAACCCCCGCAACGTGGTAACAGCGGGCAAAGCCGGTGCAGAATACAAACTGGAAAACAAAGTTGAAAATAAAAGTTACCAAAAATTATTTCAAGATTGCCTGCCCATAAAAATTGATGGGCTCTCTACTTTAGCAGCGTACCCAAACAGGGATTCGTTAAGCTATATCCCTATTTATAAATTGGATACGGCGCAAACATTTATCCGCACAACACTAAGGCATCCATCTTTTTGCGAAGGCTGGGATGCAATCGTACAAGCCAATCTTGCCAACGAAATTGATGCTATAAATATCACCGGACTTAGCTTTAAAAAATGGTCGGCTACTATTATCCCTTTTGTAAATGATAGTAATAAAGAAATGCTGCAGTACCTTGGCTTATTTGATGAAACGCTTGTGCCGCCAACAGCAAAAACTTCTGCAGATGTCTTACAACACTTGCTGGAATTAAAACTAGCCATGCAACCAGCCGACAAAGACATGATAGTTATGCTGCACGAATTTGAGTACGCCATTGCTGGCAAAACAAATAAAATCGAAAGTAGCTTAATTGTAAAAGGCGAAGACAGCTTACGCACTGCCATGGCAAAAACCGTAGGCTTGCCTTTGGGCATTGCAGCTAAATTAATTTTAAACGGCACCATCAAATTAACCGGTTTATACATCCCCACACTTAAAGAAATTTACGGCCCAATCTTGAAAGAACTGGAATTTTCAGGCATAAGTTTTAAAGAAAAAATGGTATAAATGCAACTCTTTATTAAAGTTATGCTTTTATGTCGTATAACTTTTTTACTTTTGTCGTATAAACTAAAATTATGGACGCAAAAATCACTTTAAGTTTTGATGAATCTGTCATCAAAAAAGCAAAGCGGTATGCCGAAGAAAATAACATCAGCTTATCACGCCTTACCGAGTTTTTATTAACAAAAGTTACCACCAACAACTATAGTTCTTTTGAAGATTTTCCTGTTGCTGATTGGGTGAGCATGGTTAGCGAAGGGCAGGCAGAGTATAAAACCAAAGCACAAAAAAGTAAAAATTTAAGTGCCGAATTCTTTAAAGCTAAAAAATGAAATTATTTTTAGATGCCAATATTTTAGTAGCCGTACTAAATAAAGAATATCCCGTTTTTAGCTATGCTGCCCGAATTGTAAGCCTTGCCGATAATAAAAAATATACATTATTAACCTCTCCCATTTGTTTGGCTATTGCTTTTTATTTTGCCGAAAAGAAATGCGGTACACAAATGGCAAAAAATAAAATAGAAATTTTAGTTAGTAAATTATCGATAACACCTGTAGGTAAAAATGAAGTTCTTGCTGCCCTACAAAATAAAAAGGTAAACGATTTTGAAGATGGGCTTGAATATTATGCTGCCGCTAATTGTAAATGTGATGCTATCATTACCGAAGACATCAACGATTTTTATTTCTCTTCCACACCAATCTACAGCTCGGCAGCTTTTCTTGAAAAGTTGATGCGTTAAGGCTTTAGCAACTTCTTTAAATCTTTTACACCTTCGGTTGCAGGCTTTTCAATAATGGTTAAATTAGGTGTACTTGTTATATCCGGTATCTTTTTATCAATTATAAATTTTGGTAAAAATGGCGGCGCGTATTGCAATAACGAAGCCGCAGGATACACTTGCAATGAAGTACCTACCACAACAAAATAATCCGCATCCCGCAATATTGCAACTGCCTTTTCCATCATGGGTACTTCTTCTTCAAACCATACAATATGTGGGCGAAGCTGCGATCCCTTTTCATCTAAATCCCCCACGTTTATATCTCCAGTTATTTCATAAATTTTATTAACATCATCCACGCTCCGCATCTTAAATATTTCGCCATGCAGATGCACCACTTTTGTAGAGCCGGCTCGTTCGTGCAAGTTATCTATATTTTGTGTGATGATGGTAACATCAAAATCTTTTTCTAATGCTGCTAAACCCATGTGTGCCGCATTAGGTTTTGCCGCTGCTACATCTTTTCTTCTATCATTGTAAAAATCTAAAACAAGTTTTGGGTTTTTAGCAAAGCCACGTGGCGTTGCTACTTCATACACATCATAGCCATCCCACAAGCCATCGCTATCCCTAAAAGTTTTTAAGCCACTTTCTGCACTTACGCCTGCGCCGGATAATACAACTACATGCTTTTTATTCATGCAACAAATTTACAATTTATGGAGCTTCAATATTTTAAGGACAAAGTTTTTATTTTTAAAAAATCAATAAATAATACAATAACTTATTTTCAGCCATATTGTAAAAGGACATTTACAAAGTTGCATACCTACACTTTTTATCATCACTTCTCCCCTGCCAATTCCATTATTATTGCCCACTCTTCATCCGAAACAGATTGTACAGATAATCTTCCTAAACGTACCAATGCCATTTTTTGGAGACGTATATCCGCTTTTACCTGCGCAAGCGTAACAGTATTTTTTAATTTTTTAAATGGCTTAAAATCTACCACTACCCAGTTGGCATCTTCAGTAGTAGGGTCCTGGTAAAATTCTTTTGAAACCTTTGCCACGCCTACAATTTCCATCCCTTCATTGCTATGATAAAACAAAACATGGTCGCCTTTTTTCATAGCCTTTAGGTTATTACGTGCGCCATAATTCCTTACGCCATCCCAAAATGTTTGCTTGTCTTTTACAAATTGATCCCAGCTATATTTAAAAGGCTCCGACTTAACTAACCAATATGGCATGATTGTATTCTTAAAAATATTGCGGATAAAATTCCCCGTTTGCAAACTTATGAATCAATAACCAACTACCTGCTAAATAAAATTTATTAAACTTTATTATTTTAAAAACCAAGGCTAATAATCTGTCGTATTTCTAAATGAGTTACTTATTATTTTAAAAATTCAAAATCTTTTTTTAACAACAAAACAAACGTTATGCCCACACAAAATTCACATGACAAAGTCCTATTGGCAGCGGCAGAAGGCAACATCAAAAATTTATCAAGAAGAAATTTCTTAGGATATATTGGCGGCGCTTCTGCACTACTTTTAACAGCAGCTGCTTGTAAAAAAAGTGACACGCCTTCCTCCTCAACTGGTGTAGACCTTGGTAGCAAAGACACTGGCATTTTAAACTACGCCTATGCCCTTGAACAAATAGAAGCTGCCTTCTATACCAAGGTGTTTGAATCTCCATACGCTGGCATTACCGCTGATGAAAGCGCTCGCCTGGGTGACATAAGGGACCATGAAATTTCTCACAGGGAATTTTTTAAAAACGCTTTGGGCGCGGGTGCCATAATTAGTTTACAGCTTGATTTTTCTACAATTAATTTCGGTACCAGGGATGGTGTATTATCAGTTGCAAAAGCATTTGAAGATTTAGGCGTATCTGCCTATAATGGTGCAGGACACTTACTTGCAAGTGCCGATTATTTATTGTTAGCTGGTAAAATTGTTTCTGTAGAAGCCAGGCATGCCGCTTATATCAGGGATTTGATAACTCCTGGTTCATTTGCTGACGGGCTTGATGCCAACGCATTGGAAATGAGCAGAACCCCAAATGAAGTATTGGCAATCGCCGGCACGTACATAAAAACAAAAATAAACGCAAGCAATTTACCAACCTCTTAAATTAATTTTATGAACTTACAGAATATAATAAACGAAATAGAAAAAGTAGACCCAGAAGTTTACAATAAAATGGATGGCAGAAGGGCTGCTATGAAAAACTTTACAAACTTTGGCAGTAAGATAGCACTAGCTGCTCTTCCACTAGCAATAGGCTCTATGTTTAATAAGGCTTATGCAAGCCCAACAGGAACTAAGGATGCCATTATAGATGTTTTAAATTTTGCACTAAGCCTTGAATGCCTGGAATCTGAATTTTATAAAGCCGCGTATGCCGCCGCTGTGGCAGGTACCTTGGCTATCCCAACAGGTGCGCCAATGATGGCTATAAAAACTATACGTGATCATGAAGTAGCGCATGTAAATTTTTTACAAACGGCTATAACTGCTTCAGGTGGAACGCCTAAAATATATACAGCTGTTAACTTCGATTTTACAGCCAAAGGCACTTTTCCAACAGTATTTAGTGACTACGGTTTATTTTTAGCCGTAGCTCAAACTTTTGAAGATACCGGCGTTAGGGCTTATAAAGGCCAGGCTGGTAACTTAATGAGCAATAAAACAGTATTGACTGCAGCTTTAAATATTCACTCGGTTGAAGCAAGGCATGCATCGCACATTCGCCAAATGCGTAAAGTTAATGGCTCATTGGTACCAGCTGGTATTGATGTTAAGCCATGGATTACATTGAACCAAAGTGGTATCGCAACATCTGCTGTACAGGCAAGTTACAATGGTGAAGAGGCCACAACACAGGCTACTATAAATATTGTAGGCATCAATGGTTTTACAGCTGTAAATGCAAACATCGCTTCTGAAGCATTTGATGAACCATTAACAAAAGAACAAGTAATCACAATCGTTACTCCTTTCTTTGCTTAAATTATATTATTTTACATGGCTGTGCATACTTAATGCACAGCCATATTTTTAAAACATTTAACTCTGTAAAATACTTTGCGTACTTTACAATAAACTTATAATTATGTCACACATAACTTTTCTTGCAATGCCAGGCGGCACAGAATGGATTTTTATCCTATTAGCTGTAGTGCTTTTATTTGGTGGTAAAAAAATACCAGAATTAATGAAGGGCTTAGGCAAAGGCGTACGCGATTTTAACGATGCAAAAGACTCTGTAAAAAACGATATTGAAGAAGGCATGAAACCAAAGCCGGTAGCAGTTGTAGAGCCAAATTTAACTAAATAGTTGTTCATTTATAAACAAGATTTATCCCAAGTATAAGTTGGAAACTTATTGGATCCTACTGGTGAGTACTAGTAAATTTTTGGTAAATTTTTTCTATTTGTTATTTCTTTATGTTTTTAAAGTTTCCTGCCTCTACAAAAGGGCAGCGCTTGATACCTTAAAAATATTTTAAGGTAGGTTCTTTAAAGCTTTACAAATGAAAGTATAAAAATATAAATGAACATCGAAAAAATTTAATTATTAACCTTTACTTAAACCAACATTGTGTCGGCTGAAATATCATCAGAAAGAAAATATTTTTTTAAACGCCTCAGCGGCAAGGAATCGCCGAAAAAATTTGAAATGAATTTCTTTGACCATGTCGAAGACCTTCGCTGGCATTTAGTGAGAAGCGTGGTTGCGTGGCTGGTAGCAGCAACTGTCATTTTTATTTATATTGACTTTGTCTATGACAATATAATTTTAGCGCCTGCAAGGGAAACCTTTTTTACTTATGGTGCATTGTGCCGCTTTGGGCAATGGCTACATCTTGGTGACGCTTTTTGTATGCCAGCCATAAAGATAGATTTCCAGGTAACAACTGTAAATGGCACTTTTACCTCTGCAATAAACATTGCAATGATTGGTGGTATTATTGCAGCTTTTCCTTATATTTTTTGGGAATTGTGGCGGTTTATAAAACCTGCGCTTTCTATCAAAGAAAGAAAATATGGTAGGACCAGTATTCTTTGGGTGTCAGTATTCTTTTTTACCGGTGCTGTTTTTGGTTATTATTTACTGGCACCATTTACATTTAACTTCCTTGCAAGTTTTACGCTTGGCAAATCAGGCATGATACAATACCGACCCTCTATTAACGATTATATTGATAGCCTTACCAATTTAATATTGGGTTGTGGCATAGCTTTCGAATTACCAGTGCTTTGTTTTGTATTGGCTAAAATGGGCATTGTTACAGGTACGATGCTAAAAAAATATTTTAAATTCGCACTCGTCATAATTCTGGTGGTTGCTGCTGTAATTACGCCTTCGCCAGATTGGACCAGTCAGTTCCTGGTAGCAGTACCACTTTTATTTTTATACTGGATCAGTATAATATTAGCATCAAAAGTTGAAAAGCAAAGGGCTAAAAAAGATGTAGAATAATAGTGTAGTTTATATCAAATTAGTTGGAACAATAAAATTGGCATTGTTAAATAACACTGCCAATTTTATTACCATCCATTGGCAAGTACATCTGCAATATGCATTGTTTTTAATGCCAGTTTTTTCCCTTTGATGTAGCCATCAAGGTGCATCAAGCAACTAAGGTCAGTAGAAATAATATAGTCGGCTTTTGTAGCCAGTGCATTGGTAATTTTTTGGTCTGCCATACCAATTGATATACCATCAAATTTTACAGCAAATGTGCCTCCAAAGCCACAGCAGGTTTCCACATCATGCATTTCAATAAGCTGTAGCCCTTTCACATTAGCCAATAATTTGCGTGGCCCTTCTTTTATTTTACATTCCCGCAAAGCAGCACAACTATCATGGTAAGTGGCAATGGCAGGCAAACTGGCATTAAAGTTTTCTATCTTCAATACTTCTGTTAAAAATTCAGTAAACTCATAAATACGTTTGCTAAGATCAATCGCTTTTACATTTGCTTCTCCCTCTTCAAAAAATTTTGTAAAATAATTTCTAACAAAGCCCACACAACTTGCACTTGGGGCTACTACATAATCTGCCGTATCAAAATCAGTCATAAATTTGGAACATACTGATTTTGATTCTTCCCAAAAACCTGCATTAAAAGCCGGTTGGCCACAACAAGTCTGGTTGGTATTGTATTGCACCTCACAGCCAGCCTTCTGCAAAACCTTAACCATGTTAAAAGCTGTTTGCGGGTAAAGCTGGTCAACAAAACAAGGTATAAATAGTTGGACTTTCATGCGCTGTTCACCTTACAGGGAAATTAATTAAAAATAAGGACGCCATTTATCAAAGGTCAGGCTCTAAATTTTATGAGTAGAAAAAGAATATTGCAGGGCAATCATTTTTATAGCAGTTACTGCTGCTTCTTCGCCTTTATGCCCATGTACACCACCTATCCTTTCATCAATTTGAAGTTGATTATCTACCGTAAGAACCCCAAAAATAGTTGGGACCGGCAAGGATAAATTTACCTGCAAAACGCCTTCTGTTATGGCTTTGCATACATAATCAAAATGAGGTGTGCCGCCCCTTATAACACAGCCTAAAGCAATAAACGCAAAAGGTTTATCTCCCTTGTATTTATGCGCATCCCAATAACTCTTTATACAAAAAGGTATTTCAAATGCACCAGGTACCGTAATGATCTTAAAAGGAACTTTATTTGCATCCAGCACTTTACGGCAACCTGCTTCCAGCTTGTCTATTGACTCTGCGTTCCATTCGGTACGTACAATAACTACACAGGCACCCTCTGGTAGTTGGATGCCTGCTGTTGAATATAAATTATCTGTAGATATTGCCATGGTAATTATTTAGTTACGCCTAACCTTGCAAGATATTTATCAACTTGAAAATCGATCCTGTTATCCCTTAAAAAAGCAGGTGTTATTTCATCTTTAATTTGCTGGTAATAATCAATCGCTTCTTTTGTTTTGCCAGTTGCATCACAAAATAAGGCTGCCCTTGATAAAGATAAAAAACGGGTAGATTCGTCTTTTTTATCGGCTACATCAATTGCCTTTTTGTAGTATGTCAAAGCATCGTCATTCTTTTTCAATTCAGAATAAGCATCGCCCAACATCCTATAAGCAGCACTTTGAGGTTGCTCGCTTTTAGTGGAAAATTCTTTTAAATGCTTAACTGCATTATTAAAATCTTTACTGTGCAAGTAACATGCACCGGCAATAAACTCTGCCCTGTTACCAGCCGCCGTGCTTCCGTAAGTAGACGCTACTTTTAATACACCAGTAATGCCATTTCCTCCATTTAAAACTGTAGCAATTGAATCTTTATTAAAACCAGCTTGTGTCATCTTATCAAACAATCCCTCTGCCGGAAATATCTGCTCAGCAGCTTTTTCTTCGTTAGGAAGCTTAACTAAATTTTTATAAGCCAACCAACCGCCGGCAAATAAAATAATTGCACCACCAATATAAATAACTGGTTTGCTAAATTTAGCCCAAAAGCCTCTAGCCTTATCAATGATATCATTTTCTTCTACAGTACTGGTGGTTATTTCTTGCTGTTCTGCCATTGTTTTTCTTGGTTTATAAGCTGGTAATTAGGTTATTGATAAATGAAAAATTACCAGCTAAGATCATTGTTCATTTTAATTAAAAAAAAATATTAGTCAGTTATAAAAGGATAATCTTGTTGTATATAAACATCTTTCAACAATTCATCATCATTAGGCCAAGGGCTTTCTTCTGCAAATTTAACAGCTTCTTCCACTTGCTCTTTAACTCTATTGTTCATTATCTCCACCTCTTCATCGGTCACTTTATATTCCTCTTTTAACACTTTTAAAACGTGGTCTATAGGGTCCCGTTCTTTGTATTCTTCAACCTCATCCTTAGTCCGGTATTTCTGCGGGTCGCTCATGCTATGACCTTTATAACGGTAGGTCTTAATTTCCAATAAAGTTGGCCCGCCTTTTTCCCTTGCTCTGTTCACGGCCCGTAACATTGCTTCGTGTACCGCTTCCGGGCTCATGCCATCTACAGAATCGCCAGGCATATCAAATGCATCTGCAATTTTATAAAGGTCGAGCACATTGCTGGTACGCTTAACAGATGTGCCCATAGCGTAATGGTTATTTTCTACAATAAATACTACCGGTAATTTCCAAAGCATCGCCATGTTAAATGTTTCGTGCAGCATGCCCTGCCTTGCCGCGCCATCGCCAAAAAAACACAAGGCAACATTATCTGTACCGTTATATTTTTCAGCAAATGCCAGGCCAGCGCCAGTGCCAATTTGGGCGCCTACAATACCGTGGCCACCAAAAAAACCAACATCAACACCAAAAATATGCATGCTGCCACCTTTGCCTTTACTGCATCCGGTAGCTTTGCCATACAGCTCGGCCATGGTTGATTTTGGGGTAACTCCCTTAGCAATTGCCAATGCATGGCAACGGTAAGCAGTTATAAATTTATCGCCAGGGTTAGTAGCCGTCATGCAGCCAGCCGCAACGGCTTCCTGCCCAATATATAAATGACAAAAGCCGCGAATTTTTTGCATCCCGTATAATTGGCCGGTCTTTTCTTCAAAACGGCGCAATAAAAGCATTAGTTCGTACCAATACAGGTATGTTTCTTTAGAAAACTTTGTAGCCAAGGAAATAAATTTTAGGCTGCAAAGATAAGGGAGAAATTGATAAAAATATACATGCGAAAAAGAACCTTTCAACAATAACTTTTGGGTATTTCGGTTACTATTTTATTGGCAACAAGCCCTTTAAAAGTAGTTATTATTTGGGCGCCCGGGCGGGCTATGCGCAGTACTCCGCAGCGCCAAACCTACAGCCTGGCTTCGCTATTGTATATTTTACGGCGCTTTACGGGGTACTTGCTCCTATCCCTGGCGCTTCGGTTAAAAGTGTAACTGGGCTTCAAAAGTAATTTATTGCAATACTAGAAAACCCATTTAAATTATCGATACCAGCCAAACTAAGGCACAGGCTGGTAACTTAAGTTTGCTGATTATTCTAGACATCTTATTAATATCAAGTTCTAATACAGCTACCTATTAAACAATAGCGCTTTTAATTATCTTGCAGCCTAATGCAAAGGTTTACAAAAATAACAGCTACTCAATTTAAAAATTATAGTTTTTCCACTTTCAATTTTACCGAAAGGATTATTGGTATTTGTGGCCTAAATGGCAAGGGCAAAACCAACTTGCTCGATGCTATCTATTACTTGTGCTTTACCAGGAGTTACTTTACTAAAACAGATAGTTTAAATACCCAGTTTGATGCCAATGGCTTTAGGCTGGAAGGCATAACTGCAACAGATGTTTTTAAAGAAGCTGTTGCTGTAGACCCCGAAAGTTTAGCTAACAAAATAAATAAAATTATTTGCGTTTTTAAAGGCGTTGGAAAAAAAGAAGTGTCGTTAAATGATGTGCCTTATGCAAAGTATTCAGAGCATATCGGCAAATTTCCGTGCGTGATGGTTGCGCCGGATGATATCGAACTAATAATGGGTGGCAGCGAAGAACGCAGGCGGTTTATTGATACAGTCATCAGCCAAATAGATGCGGAATATTTACAACAACTTATCATCTACACCAAAGTATTGCAACAACGAAATAGCCTGCTAAAAAAGTTTGCTGAGCAAGGCAAAGTAGACTGGACCTTGCTGGAGGTTTTAGATGACCAACTGATATTGCCAGGAAATTATATCTACCAAAAAAGAAAAAATTTCACACACCAGTTAATAACATTAGCACAACAATTTTATAATCAAATTGCCAGTAACGACGAAGTGGTTACGCTGCAATATGAAAGCCAGTTAAACAACAGCGATTTTTTTGTTATCCTTAACCAATTCAGGCAAAAAGATTTTATACTGCAACGCAGTAATGGCGGCATACATAAAGATGATTTATTGATCCAATTAAATGGGCAGGTTTTTAAAACCACGGCTTCGCAAGGTCAGAGAAAAAGCTTACTTTTTGCGTTAAAGCTGGCAGAGTTTGATTTGCTAAAAATAAATAAAGGTTTCGCACCTATTCTATTGCTGGATGATGTTTTTGAAAAGCTGGATAATAGCCGTATGCAGAATTTGCTTCACTGGGTATGCAATAAAAATAACGGGCAGGTATTTATAACAGATACGCACAAAGAAAGGCTGGAGCAGGCTTTTTCCGGTTTGCAGAGCGACTACCAAATAGTAGAGCTGTAGAATGTTTATTGTTTTTAGTTTATTGTTTTTAGTTGATTAATTTCGTGGAGCATTCGCAAAAAGCAATAGTAAAATAATCATGTCAAAAAAGGCTAAGCCATAATAAAGCAGAAGGGTATCCGACTATTGCATACTATTCAATTTGAAAGAACAAAAAACAATTAACACCAAACAAAAAACAAAACCCGTGGGCGAATTTTCAATGCAGGATGCCATACAGCAATTTTTAAAACAGAGTAAGCTAAAAAGTGGCCTGCAAGCAGTGCGCATTGAAGATATATGGGAGCAGATAATGGGAAAAACTATTGCTAAGTACACTGATAAAATACAGATCATCAACCACACTTTATTCATTACTTCTACAGTGGCACAATTAAAACACGAGCTTTTATATCAAAAAGAAAAAATAATAGAAAGGGTAAACGAAGTGCTGGGCGAAAAAGTTATCAATGATGTTGTTATCAAATAAAATTAAATACTTACCCGCGGGTCAACAAGTGCATATAATACATCCGCAACCATATTGATTGCAATAAAAATACAAGCACTTACCAGCACAGCGCCCATCACTATTGGATAGTCTAATTTCTCCAAAGCATCTACCGTTATTTTGCCGATGCCTTGCCAGCCAAAAATATATTCTACAAAAAAAGCTCCAGCCAGCAGCTCTGCAAACCAGCCAGTAATAGCCGTAATTACAGGGTTAAGCGCATTGCGCAAAGCATGCTTAAAAATAACGGCTTTTTTGCTGAGGCCTTTTGCGTAAGCAGTGCG
The DNA here is from genome assembly GCA_025351645.1 of Ferruginibacter sp. GTDB lineage: Bacteria > Bacteroidota > Bacteroidia > Chitinophagales > Chitinophagaceae > Ferruginibacter. The sequence goes on along the minus strand of JANXVN010000088.1, from coordinate 9,247 downwards.
TATATAATCCTGGTTTAGCACATCCAGCATAGCGCTTCGGGTAAGCTGCGTAATAATTGCCAGCGGACGGATGCCCAACGTAAACGCAGGCAGGATAAGGTTTTTGATCGTAAGGTATTTTTCGCCGGTTACTTCATCTATATCAAACCAGCTTCCTGTTAGGTTTAATCCAGTAAAAGGATGCAGCACAACGCCGAACAAATAAGCAATAATGATGGCCATAAAAAAAGAGGGTGCCGAAATACCCGCAATGCTTACAAACACGGCTGAAGTATCTAACCAAGTGCCTTTTTTTACTGCTGCTAAAACGCCTAATAAAATACCAACAATAGTAGCAAATAACATAGCAGCCACAGCTAACAATAATGTGCCAGGCAGGGCTTCCATTAATACGCTGCCAACATTTTTTTTTGTTTGGTAACTTTTCCGGAGATACGGTACTTTGAGCCCTACTTTTATATTACCCCCAACAAATAATCCAAGCAGGCTTTTCTTTTCTATATCAGCTTTACTATGCACACTCAGCGGACTAACATCATTAAGGTATAAAAAAAATTGCTTCCATTTGGGCTGGTCGAGGTAAAGCTCTTTGCGTATATTTTCCATTGTTTTTTTATCACCCGTCTGCCCCATAATAAGCCGTGCCGGATCACCAAAACCCTGGAACATTATAAATACTATCACCACTACACCAAGCAGTACCAGCAGGGAATAAAATATTTTTTTAAACAGATGGTACAAGTCTTAACAGGTAAAAGGTGAACAATATTGAAAACAAATAATAGCAACCACGCCAACCATAAAACCAACGGTATAAATGTCCGCGCTTAGCATTCGCACAATTCTTACTTCATAATTTTTAATTCCTTAACCGCTTCCCCAATATCTGCCCAGCTCCACTTACCCTGCACTACCGGGCCCTTCATCAAAAATAACGTAGGGTTAGCCCTGGCTGCGGTTTTAATGGCTGTGGCATCGCAAGTATAAATAGGCAAATTGTATTTATTTAACTCATTAAAAAAGTGGTTAGCGGCAGCCTTGTCGGCAGTTACAATATAGAGTGGCTTGTTTTGTTGTTTTGCTTTTTGCCAAAGGTTTATAAAAGCAGTGCTCCATTTTACGGTGCTGCTTTCCATATCTTTTAAAAAGAATAAATAATAATCGCCGCTTTGGCTTAGCAAGGTTTCCGTAGCATCAACTCCGGCTGAATCTGTTAGCGAGAAATCATTTATCAATGGCACATTGTTCTTTCCTTTTTTTACCAATATTTGTTTGCGGTCTATATAGGTCCAGCTGCTATCTGGCAATTTATCCACAGTAAAAGTTTTTTGCTCGTTATTTTTTTTGTAAATAAAACTATTCTCGAACTTATCAGGGATAGCATCTGCAGGCATCAACCTCAACTTCAACAAATCGTTGCCTTTTTTAAAGGGCAGGCAATCTTTTAAAGGAAGATGTTTTACAACGTGTGCCTGTAACAAAATAACCGCAACTACACTTAAAAATACCAGTGCGCCTGGCACCATATTTTTAAACAATGGCACCACATACTTTTCACCGTACAATAAAAAAATAATCAGCAGCAAAAGGATAATATCTTTTGTAAAAGTCTGTATAGGCGTAATAGGTATACAATCGCCAAAACAGCCACAGGTGGCTATCTTGCCACTAAATAAAACATAACTGGTAAGAAAAGTAAAGAACAGCATCAGCAATAATAATAACCTGAGTATTAACTTTTTTTTCCATCCTGTCAACAACGCTACACCAAGTACAATTTCCAGCGTTATCATAATTACAGAAAAAATAAAGGCATAATTATACACCCAATTCATCAGCCAAGTAAAGTAGCCATCCCTGCCCCATACTTCAAAAAATTCCTGCATTTTATAAGTTAATCCCAGAGGGTCGATGGCTTTTATCAAACCAGAAAAAATAAATAAAACGCCTACCAATATCCTTGCAATGGTTACACTTACTTTCATAATTATATTTTTCTTTATCGATACTATTGTTAAAACGTCAGCTGAAATTTAATTAGGATGTTTGCCCTCACCTATTAATATCAACGCAAAAACGGCGTAGTTCATTATATCGAAATAGTTGGCATCAATACCTTCGCTCATAATTGTTTCGCCATCATTTTTTATAATTTGCTTTATGCGCAGCAGCTTTGCCAGTATTAAATCTGTAAAGCTTTCCTGGCTCATATCCCGCCAGGCTTCGCCATAGTCGTGGTTCTTATCTTCCATTAGTTTTTTGGCAATAGCTACTTTTTCTTCATATAAAGCCGCAACTTCATCAACCGGCATTAATTCAGTTTCATCGGTTTGCTTATCTAATTGAATCAAGCCAATGATGGCATAATTTAGCATGCCTTTAAATTCGCTTACAATATCATCACCAATCCTTTGTACGCCTTTTTCCTGTATAGTACGGATGCGCTTTGCTTTTATATAGATTTGGTCTACCACAGAAATGGTTCGGTAAACACGCCAGGACGTGCCGTAATCAATTGTTTTCTTTAAAAAAATTTCTTCGCAAGTCATTATAACGGCGCCGTATTGTTCTTTAGTGTTCATAATTTGTTGAATGTGGTTATTTTTGTTACTGTCAAAAATACTTGATTCTGCCTGATGTACACACTTAACTGCAAAGGAAAATTATTGGTGATAGATAAACCATTGGTGATGGGCATTATAAATGCTACCCCAGATAGTTTCTACGAAAGCCATTTACAAAAAGGCATGGTTGCTACCATTGCGCTGGCAGATAAAATGCTGTACGAAGGCGCCGATATACTAGATATTGGCGGACAAAGCTCCCGCCCCGGAAGCCAACGCATCAGCGCCGAAGAAGAAATTGAAAGAGTTGAGCCGGCAATAAAACTGCTCATCAAAAAACACCCCGATTGTATTATCTCGATAGATACTTATCACAGCAAAGTTGCGGCCGCAGCTATTGATGCAGGTGCTTCCATTGTGAACGATATCAGTGGCGGTGAAATGGATAACGCTATGCTGCCAATGGTGGGCGCATTAGGCGTGCCCTACATATGCATGCACATGAAAGGATCGCCGGATAATATGCAATCGCTGGCTCATTATGATGATGTTACAAAAGAGGTACTGGATTATTTTATTAAAAAGATAGCCGATTGTGCAAGAGTAGGTATAAAGGATGTCATCATCGACCCTGGCTTTGGTTTTGCAAAAACGGCGGCACATAATTTTACGTTATTAAAAAACCTGTCTGTTTTTAAAATGCTCGGCAAACCCATACTGGCAGGTATTTCAAGAAAAGGCACTATCTACAAAACGCTGGGCATCACATCTGGCGAAGCCTTAAACGGCACCACGGTTTTAAATACACTGGCATTACAAAATGGCGCAGCTATTTTACGGGTGCATGATGTAAAGGAAGCGAGGGAAGCGGTGGTGTTGATGGAGTATTATAAAAATGGGTAAATAGAATAATAGTAGTGGCATCGTTATTAAATTAAAATATATTTGATAAAAAAACAGCTGCGGCCTGGCTTTGTCCTTTTAATTTTTTGTTTCATATCTTTTACTGGCCTTACGCAAAAAGAAACCAGCAATTAGTTTTTCGCCCCTTCACAAGGCCTATCATTCAATACCGTTACACCGGTGCAAATTACAGGCATACCTAGTAGTAATTCAGGCATCGCCCCTAGAAACGTCCATGAGCGATGCCAACGGTAACCTGCTTTTTATTTATACCGGTGCCTTATCTTCTCCTGTGCTCGATAAAAATTACCAGCCTATGCCTGGGCCGACGCCTATTTTTAATGGTGGCGATAATAATGTGCTGACAGTAAAATATCCAGGAAGCAACTCCAAGTTCCTTTTATTTTATCCACGGCAGACAAACAGCAAAATATATTCTTTGTATTATGCGGCTATAGAATGTCGTTTAATGACGGCCTGTGGCAGGTAATAGATGCGGACAATATTATCGATCTTTCTATTTCTTATGGTTATACAATAATCAATAAAAAAGGCACGGATGATATTTAGATTGTTACCAACAAGTACAGGGCCGATTTATTTACTTCAAGCCTTTTTGATGCCAGCGGCATTAGTGCAGCATTACAAATAAGCAAAGCTGGCTTAAACTCTGTCAGTAACGAGTATAATTTCACTACATTGAAAGCTTCGCCCGATGGTAACATGTTCGTTGGAAGCACTTCCACTTACTATCCCTCGTATTTTATTTACTATACTATTTTTTTTGAAGTTTTTAATTTTGATATCCATACAGGCAGCGTATCTACCAAAATAAAATCCAGGCACAATGTTACAGGGGCCGTAAGTTTTTTTGAATTTTCGCCAGATAATAAGTTGCTGTATGCAGTAGGTACTACTATTGCTACAGGCCTGCAGCCTTGTGGCTTTGCGTCTTTCGTTATTATTCAATACGACCTTTGTTATACTGATTCAGTTTCTTTACAACGGTATGCTGTTGTGCTGGGCAACATTTTCTCTTTTTGTTATTTCAATTATTGGGGCAACATTCAAGTAGCGCCTGATAAAAAAATACATTTCAGGCAAGCAGGCGATTTTCTTCTTTCTATAGATTTTCCTAAAAGAAGAGGTACTTCTGCTAAATTTAATTCAAACTCGGTAACTACGCAATCAGGTTCAGGAGTATCGCTTCCTTCCTTTTATCAGCACGATATGGAGAAGCCCAAAAAACAATATCGTCTATTCAGGAGGCTGCCATCCTGACCCTCTAAATTTTTCAATAATGAACGATACCATAATAAATATCCAATGGAATTTTGCAACCTTCATCAGGAAGCCAAAAAACTGCCCTTTCACAAAATGCCAGCCATGTATTTTCTGCGCCCGGTTTTTATCAGGTAACTGCTTCATTAAGCAATTCGGCCAATGTATTTATTGAATCGGTAAAAGAACTAGTGGAAATAAAAGATCCCGCAAAAAGGATATTGTACGCGTTTCCTACAGGCACTAGTTTTTGTGCCGGTAACTCTTTCAAGATAAAACTTTCCGTAAACAATGGCATTTACGAATGGTCGAACAAATATCAGGATGGGCCAACTTACATAACCGGTATATCAGATAGCATATTAATAGAAGGTACTTCAAAATATTATGTGCGTATGTTACAAGATAGCTGCGGCGGTTGCGAAAGATAGATTCCATCAATGTTACCGTGTTGCCAGTTCCGTATGTTGGCCTGGGCAGCGATATAGTGCTGTGCCCAATCGATTCGCAGCAAATTTTGTGTGTACGATTATGACAATACTGTCAATTGTGTTTGTAGCACCGGAGAAACAACGGATTCTATCTGGGTAAAAAAAACAGGCAGCTATTCTGTGGTAGCAGAAATCTCCAACAACGGATGCCCTAAATTCGATACTATAAATATTGCTTTTAACCTGCCTATTATATTTTCCTTTCCAAAAGACACTACCCTATGCAACGGGCAATCGTTGCTGCTAGGCCCGGTAGTTGCCTGTGCACAATACCTGTAGCAAGACAATAGCACCGACGCAACTTACAATGTTTCACTGCCAGGCACCTATTGGCTAAATATTTCCAAAAATGGATGTTCCAAAGGAGACAGCATAGTGGTAAGTTATGTAACAGCAGACCAGGTTGCGTTAGGCGCAGATACATCCCTTTGCCAGGGCAACAGCCTTACACTCGCAGCCAATGTGCCCAATCCCGCTTATCAATGGCGCAATGGTTCAACCGCAGCTTCGATAATTGTAAATAATAGGGGGCAATATAATGTAAAAGTAGCCACAAACGGTTGCACGGCCACAGATACCATCAATGTGCTTTTTAATGCAATACCTTATTTTTTTTTAGGTACAGATACGGCGTATGGCTTAAACGATTTTTTTAAAGTAAGCCCGGGCGAACCAACCATCAATTTCAAGCTTGTTATATACAACCGTTACGGCCAGCTTTTATTTCAAGATACTAATAAGCAGCATGGATGAGATGGCACTTTTAAAGGAGTGCCTCAAGAGGCAAGCACCTATATGTGGATATTTAGCTATACCAATGCCACCAACAACAAAACAGAAAATATAAAGGATAGCCTCCTGCTTATCATACTGGTAGTAAGAACCCTTGAAGAGTGGCTTAGTGTAAGATAAAAACGCAACCCACTTAACTTAGTGGTACGATACATAACTTTGTTAAAACAAAAAAAGCAGCCCATTTAAATAGGCTGCTTTTCTTACATAAATTATATTTTAATGCTGAGGCTGTGGTTGGCCCTGGCCTTGAGCGCCTTTCATTTTTTGTTGCATCTGCTGCATTGCCTGCTGCTGCTGCATCATTTTTTGTTGCATGGCCATTTCATCTGCCATAGCTGTTTTTTTATCAGTAACCTCAACTACTTCTACATCAAAAATCAAGTTTTCGTCAGGCTTAATGGCGGGCATCTGGCCTTGTGAACCATAACCTAAAGAAGAAGGGATATAGAAACGTGCTTTTGTGCCTTTAGAAAGCATACGCAAGCCTTCAACCCAGCCTGGTATAACACGTGGGGCCCACATATTTACAGGTAACAATTCCATGTGGTTAAACTGAGAATCTACATTAGAATCAAACGCCTTGCCATCAAAGCTTTTGCCCGTGTATTTCATTTTAACACCAACAGAATCGGTAACTTTTACACCAGTGCCTTCTTGTAAAATTTCTACGTAAGTACCTTTTTCAGTCTTGGTAGCTTTAATATTTTTAGCGGCAAGGTAATCGCTGATTGTCTTGTCATCTTTCTTAAGCTGGCCAATTGAGTTAATAGAATCTTTCACTTTCTTTTGCTCCATCTGTACCTTGTAGGCACTGTCAGCAGCCTCTTTACTAGTAAAAATATTTACAATTTTGTAGTAAGCAACCAGGTTGCCGCCTTTCTTCATAAATGGTGGTGTTTGGCTGCCTTCTTTCATAATACTGTCAACCAATTGCTTTACAATAATACTATCGCCTTTTCTTACCTGGCTAAATATTTTGTAGTAAGCAGGAGGCATGCCTGCAGAATCCATAGTTGCTATCTGATTACCAAATTTGCGGGAATCCAACAAAGATGAATCTTTTTTATTTGTAAGGCCAGCACCTTCGTAAGTCTGCTCATACTGAATTTCAAAAAAGTTGCCGTTTTGTATGACCTTTCCTTTACCATCGGAAATAAGTTTGTATTGCATACCCTTATCGCTTTTCTTAAAAGCCTGGGTGCAACTTGCTAATAACACTGTAGATACAGCTAATAAATAAAAAAATTGCTTCATGTGTTTTTGTATTTTTTAAAATTGATAATTGCTTAGTTGTTCCCTGCTTTCCTTCATAGCGGCTACAAATTTAGCTACTACTTCTTCAAGCGGTTCTTTATTTTGGCCGCCTGCTGCATTGAAATGGCCACCACCGTTAAAATAATTACGGGCAAAGGTATTTACATCAAAACCGCCTTTGCTCCTAAACGAACTTTTACGCTCCTCGCCCCTGTCAATAATTATGGCAGCTAATTTTATGCCCTTTATGCCTAATGGATAATTTACCAGTCCTTCTGTATCGCCTGTCTTAATATTAAATTTAATAAGGTCGGTTTGCGGAATAGCTATTAGCGCCGTATTGTATTCATAAAAAACTTCCATCCTATTCAGCAAAACATTACCTAAAAAACGAAACTTGTTCTCTAAAAAATTATCAAATAAATTTTCATGCACCATCCCGTGCTCCAGCCCTTTATCCTTTAGGGTGGCAACCATCCTATGTACGCTGGCCGTTGTTGCCGGAAACCTGAACGAGCCTGTATCTGTCATCACGCCTGCGTACAAGCATTCCCCAATGGCCGCATTTATTTTGTCGCTATTGCCGCTATCTATAATAAAATCGTACACCATTTCGCAGGTACTGCTTTTGCTGGTATCGCTTTCGCCATAAGCAAATTTATCTACCTGTGGTTCCTGGTGATGGTCTATTAAAATCCTTTCACCGGTAGCGTTGCCTAAATTTTCCTCCATCCGCTTGGTACGGCTAAGGGTATTAAAATCAAGGCAAAACAACCAGTCTGCATTGGCTATAGCCTTATTGGCGTCATCTGTCTGCCTTTCATAATCCAGTACGTTTTTTGTACCGGGCATCCAGGCTAAAAAGTTGGCCCAGTTTGTTGGGGAAATCACCGTAACGGCATGCCCAAACTGAATCAAAAAATGATAAAGCCCTAAAGATGAGCCCATCGCATCGCCATCCGGCTTCTGGTGGGTGGTTATCACAACCTTACGAGGCTGGGATAATAATGGAAATATGTGTTGGAGTGACTGCATAAAGCGGCGCAAAAGTAGTTGAAAATTTTTAGTTTTTCACTTTCTGTTTTATGTTAAGTTTCGGCCCATGGTTTTACAACCTAAGTTATTTTAATAATTGCTATCTGGCCCAACAAACTCGTAACTCCTAACGCCTAACTTATAACTATATTGGCGCCCCTGCGGCCGGGCTTTTCACTTCAATCTTTTTTTGCGGGCGGCCCGACAAAAAAAGGATTTCCGTTTCAATCCCTGGCGCTTCAATTCCATAAGTATTTGTACAACCATAAGCATGTTACGTCATATTACCGGCAGGGCAGCCAATAATACCATAATGTAGCAAATTAAAGCAGATTGCCAAATGTAGCCTCCCTGCCCTCCAAAGGAGGGTTCTAGCGTATTCAAATTTAAAAGTCTTTTACAATTCGCAGAGTCGGAAACCCTCCTTTGGAGGGCAGGGAGGCTATATTACAACTCATAATACTGCCGGGACCTGTTAATCTTAACATCCCTCAATAAACCAGATTTTGGGCTTATAGAAAAATTAAAATAACGGTACTGCCCAACCGGTGATATGTTGATAGACAATTGCCAGCAGTGCATTTCACGGGATATGGTCATCGTCATAGTACCTAACTTGGCTTGTGAAATATCATAATACCCACTAATGCCAAACTGCCATTTTTCAGTAAGCTTTAATGTATTGTTCCAGTTTAAGTTTTGGGTAAGGTTGCTTATAAAACTTTGAGACTGCACTACATAAGATTTGCTATATTGAAGGCTATAGGATAAGCTTAAAGACCATGGGAGGCTAAAATCCGTAAACTGTGCCGGGTTATTATTAATGTACGCTGCTTCCGTTTGGTACTCATCTAAAGGTAAGCCGCTGGTTTGGTTAGTATATTGGTTAGGGCTGGTGGGCACCCTGGCTTTTTTACTTTGGTC
>JANXVN010000069.1 GCA_025351645.1 Ferruginibacter sp. | reverse complement strand
CATTATACCTGCACAGGTAATGAAAATGGACAAAGAAACACGAAGTATTGAAGAAGGAAAAAAAGCTGATATTATTTTAATAGATGGAAACCCATTACAAAATATTGGTAATATAAAAAATGTGAAAACAGTTATAAAGGGGAATTCAGTTTTTGAGCTTTATAAGTTCAATTAATAACTAAAACCAGGGTACTTTAAATGACAAAATTGAATTTACTAATACGCCATTATTAAAATTGATTAATCCTTTAAATGTAGTATTAAAAATGCCCGACTTTAATGGCGAAATGATAGATGTTTATGATAGTCTTAATAATTCGAATAGGAAAATTTTGAGTAATTCAAAAAATTTAATTATTGATATTAGGAATAATCAAGGAGGTTATACAAATTGTTTTGATTCCTTAATTCCATATATATGTACCCATCCAATATTAAGTTCTCCGTCATATACTTTATGTAGTCAGGATTTAATAGATGATGCCAAAAAAGAGAGGCAAGTGTATATCCTCAAAAAAGATACAGCATTAGTATTTTTTTATAATAAATATATAAATAAGATAATTGTATGGAAGTATAAATTTATGGAAGAGCCTTCGGATACCCTTTTATGTTTAAATAATGGAAGCCTGATTAAAAATGTTGGCATGATTACAAATTATGGATGCAGGAGTGCTGCCGAACTTATGATACTTTATTTTCAACAAAGCTCAAAAGTAAAAGTATTTGGAGAAATAACTGGCGGAGCATTGGACAATTTGGATGCAATTAAGATTAAATTACCCGTTAGCGGATATACACTTTTTATTGCTACAACAAAAAGAGTAATTAGCGTTTCTCAGCCTGGTTATGATAATGTAGGAATCAAGCCTGATGTTTCTATTTCCGACTCTACGGCAAACTGGATAGACTTCGTAAAACACTACTATGAATCTAAATAGATTTCATTTCATTTATTGGTTTTTATTTTCCGTTGTAGCAGTGTTACTTGATTTTGTTACTTCAAGTGCACGTAACTCTTCTGGGTTGGATTCAGATTTTATTATTAGGGAACTGGCAGTTCTATTTATTGAAATCTGCACGTTTTATTGTGTTTTATTTTCGTTAGTAAAATTTGACAGCAAGAATTTTTTAACTATTGCCAAATCTTTGTTTTTATTTATTCTTTCATTTGGGTTAACGACTTATTTAAATTCCATTCGTGGGATTATCGCAAATCATTACGGCATTATAATATTAAAAAGCTGGAAAGAACTTATTGTAGATTCTATTGAGTTTTATGTTCAATTTGGCTTTTATTCTATTGGTTATTTTTACGCTATACGTTTTGGTAAAACGCAAAAAGAATTAAGCCAATCCGAATACAATAAGATGATGACGGAAAAAAGTAGTAAGCTATTGTCAGAGGAAAATATTCAATTACAAAAGAACCTCCTCCAATCCGAAAATAATTTTCTCCGTGCACAAATAAACCCTCATTTTTTATACAATTGCCTTAATTTTTTATACTCCAAAACATTCAAGCAACAGCCCGAAGTGGCGGAAGGTATCATGATGCTTTCGCAAATAATGCGGTATTCTCTTACAGATTTTTCTAGTACAAACGGCTTAGCAAATTTGGAAGATGAAATTGAGCATATTGAAAACCTTATCAAAATAAATGAGTTTAGGTTCGATAATATGTTACAGATAAAATTTTATTTAGAGGGCGAGGCAAGTAGAAAAAAAATTGCTCCGATGTTATTGATGACCTTGGTTGAAAATGTTTTTAAGCACGGCGATTTGCAAGACATAGCATACGCAGCAACCGTAACTTGTAAAATTGATTATGCAAGCAAAACGATACAATTTATAACCAGCAATAAAAAAAATAAAGCGCAAAGCGAATCAGGTTCAGGGATAGGGCTGGCCAATATAAAACAAAGGCTGCAATTATTATATAATGATAATTTTAAACTGGTTGCAATAGAGGAACCCGATGTATATAGAGTTGAACTAATAATGCCCTATTTTGATTAACTTTATTGAAACGTACCCCCATGATAAATTGTTTGATTATCGATGATGAGCAAGCTGCCATTGATATTATTGAAGCCTACATACAAAATGTGCCCTATTTTACTTTGATAGGCACAACCACAAAACCTATTGAAGGATTAACCATAGTAAACGATAAAAAAATAGACCTTATTTTTTTAGACATCCAAATGCCCAACATTACAGGAGTAGAATTTATGAAGGCGATCAATGGAAAATGCAAGGTTATTTTTACGACTGCTTATGATAAATATGCAATGGATGGCTTTGAGCTGGAAGTAATTGATTATTTGCTTAAGCCTGTTCCATTTGCCCGCTTTTTAAAAGCTGCGCAAAAGGCAAAAGACATAATAGAAATCAATACCGTCCATAACCCTTCGTTCTCCACAGCATTAGATTTTATAGTAGTACAAGGCGATAGCAAAGGCAAACTTATAAAGATAGAAATAAACGACATTGATTATATAGAAGGCATGCGCAACTATGTAGCTATACACTGCGGCGATAAAAAAATATTATCGCTCATGAACATGAAGGACCTGGAAGCCAATTTATCCAAACAAAAATTTATAAGGGTACATAAATCCTTTATCGTACCCATTGCTAATATTGCTGGTATAGATGGCAATTGCTTAACATTAAAGCGTAACAGCAAAACCCCAATAATTATCGGGAGTGCTTACAAGCAATCTTTCTTAGAAATTATAAAATCGAAGATGATAAACTATTAAGGGCAATTTAATAGAGGCCTTTAAGTGGCTATGTTTCCTATAAAGTAAAACTGCTTTTATAAATTCATAATTACAAAGCAAACAGTCTATTCCAAATATTGAAATATTTTATACCGTGCAACTATCGTTTCATGGCAAAAAAAAGAGCTTTTGTAAATCATCTTTTTCTTACATTTTAATTGGCGCAACCTTGTGTCAAATAAAAAATCATGTCTCCAATAATCATCAGCGAAAAAATCCTTAAAATAAATAAAATTTTAGCTGAAAACAAATGTGTCCATCATGGTTTACTTGGAGGTAGCCTGGGTTTATCATATTATTACTTTCATGCAGCCAAAGTATTACATGACGGAGACTTGTATGAAAAGGCAGAAGCACTGCTTATGGAAGTATTTGAGGATACCAATAATAATAAAGGCAACTTGACGGGTGCTTTGTACAGCAGCGGAGCCGCAGGGTTGTCATTTACGGTAGACTATCTTCAGAAAAATAAATTCATCGATTTTGATATTGACTTAGAGTTTAGTGATTTAGATAAATACCTATTTGACGAAGCGTTATTTCAGATTGAAAAAGATAATATTGATTATTTACATGGTGCAATGGGCGTTTTCCATTACTTCAGCTTAAGGAAACAAACGCCAATAGTAAGTAAATATTTAAATTTGCTTTCCATTAAAATATGCGATAAAGCAATACCTACTAAGGACGGTATTTATTTCTGTAATACAGGACTAGAACGCCTTACAAAAAATGATGTGGACCTTGGGCTTGCACATGGGCTTTGCGGAGTATTGTTATTGCTGATGCAAGCATGGCCATCTTTAAACAATAAACAACAGATAGAAACCATCATTGAACTTGGAGTACAATATATAATTAAGCATGAACTGCCTGTAAATTTCCCGGATGAGGAGTTTTCATTTTTTCCATTTGCCCTTGAACTTGATACGAATGAGATCAGCCGGATCAATAGGTCGGCCTGGTGTTATGGAGATTTGAACCAGGTATTGCTTTTGTACAGGGCTGGCAAACTATTAGGCAGTAGCAAGTATACAGCAATGGCTGATAGGATAGGGCTGCAACAAATACAAAGAAAGTCAGTAGCATCAACCTTAAGTACAGACACTCATTTTTGCCACGGCAGTGCTGGGTTGGCGCAGTTTTATAAATGCCTTTACAATGAAACGCTTGAGTACAGATACTACAAGGCCTATGAATATTGGATAGAGGAAACAATATCCTTAGTTGATAAAGAAATTGAAACGGATAAATATGCCACAAACCCAG
>JANXVN010000041.1 GCA_025351645.1 Ferruginibacter sp. | reverse complement strand
CTTTTACCCAATTGGTAAACTGGCGATATTCATTGTTGGTAACCTCAGTGGCATCCATCCAAAAACCACTTATAGAAACTTGCTTATTACGGGCAGTATAAGCATAATTTATATCTTCATCACTAGGCCCCATGTGAAAAGTTCCTGGTGGAATATAAACCATACCCGGAGGCTTAGGCAATGTCCACCCTTTGGCAGGTGCTACGCCATGCAACTGCCCATCATTTGGCAAAGCACTACCTTTTTTATTTTTACCAAACGAACAGCCTGATAAAGAGATTATAGCTATTGAAGCTATAAAGATGAATGAACGATTCTCCATTGTTTAAACTTTGAGGGTATTGGCAAATGTAATGATTATTTTGAATTAGATAATTATCCCACTTGCCATTATGATTTTATTTTTGTGTTAAAAAGGGCATACACACAATTAAAACGTGTATTGCTTTCAATTATTGTATCCTTATATCTTAATTTGTATATTTGTTTACATACGATAATAATTCATTATTTGTTTTAAAAGGTAACAAACATTTATAGTTTTTACATACGTAAATAAGTGGCTTAATTGATATAGGCTTTTCACTTAATAATGCATATGTATCGTTTTGAACGCTAGTTGACATTAGGATTTTATACGGAATAAAGTTTAAACATATTTCTCTTGCAAGGCTATCTGCGTTAAGGCCCACAATTGCAATTTCGTTAATACCAAAACAATATTGCTGCAATAATGAAGCCCAAATACCAAAAGAGGAAGGATATTTTACTACCGCGTCTTTAACCTGAAACAACATTTTAACTGCTCTTTGTTGCCATAGAGGTTTGTTAAATATAATTGAAAGTTTTGTTAAGTTTGTTGCCATCACACTATTTCCTGATGGTGTAGCCCCGTCGTATATTTCAATTTTTCTAATAATTATATCTTTTTGATTTTTATGGGTGAACAAAAAGAATATATCATCCTCTCCACTAAAATTTTCAATTACATATCCTGCATATTGGTTTGCCTGTTCAAGGTAATCAACATTAAAATCAAGTTCATATAATTGAATGCAGGCGGCTATAAGATAAGCATAATCATCTAAAAAGGCTGGATACTTTGCAATTCCCTCCTTAAAAGTGTGCATCATTTCGACCGAACCAACATTTTTTGTAAAGTTTGCTTTAATAAAAGTAAAGTTTTTCTCTGCCATTTCTTTTAATGATCCATCCTGCAAAACAATACTTGCTTTTGCTATTGCTTTTAACATAAGCGCATTCCAGCTTAAAATAACCTTATCGTCTAAAGCTGGCATTACACGGCTTTCTCTTACTTTCGATAATTTCTGAATGCAGTTTTCTATTAAGTTACTAAATCTCTTTTCCTCAATATTTTTTTCAGCTACATATTCATCCCTAGGTTTCAATATATTTAATATGTTGGCCTCTTCCCAATTGCCTTTTTCTGTAACCCCAAAAAAGTCACAAAAAACAGCGGCATCGTTACCTAAAATAAAATTTATTTCTTCTTTTTGCCACACATAGTATTTACCTTCTACTCCTTCGCTATCGGCATCTAAAGCAGCATAAAAGCCACCATCAGGGTGAGTTAGTTCCTTTTGCACAAATGCTATTGTTTTTAAAATCGCATCCTTGTATTTAGCGGCATTAGTTATTTGCCATGCATCGCATAAAACGTCTATCAATAAAGCATTGTCGTACAACATTTTTTCAAAATGAGGGGCAAGCCATTCGTTATCTGTACTGTACCTTGCCATCCCACCGCCAATATGGTCATATATACCGCCTTGCAACATTTTATCAAGGCTTAAAAGTGCCTGGTGTAGCGCATCTTTATTGTTTGCTACAGCTTGGTGTTGAAGTAGGTACTGTATAGTAAAAGTTTGCGGAAACTTAGGTGCCTTTCCAAAACCACCCCATATTTTATCCGCCTGTTTCATAATTGCTGCAAACATGCTTTGGCACTGGTCAAGCGTGAACAAATTTTGGGTTTCTTCTATTATGCCTTCAAACTTTTTCTGGACTAAATTATTAGTTTGGCTGATGTGCGCCACTAGATTTTCTGCCTGTGATTCTATTTCATTCTTTTTTTCTTTCCACGACTGAGCGATGTTAAGCAATACATCTGTCCACGAAGAACGGTTGAAAGCCTGCACTTGCGGGTAATATGTACCTCCATAAAAAGGCTTTGCAGCTGGCGTTAAAAAAACATTTAACGGCCAGCCACCGTTACCACTTATTGCCTGCACTGCATCCATGTAAATATGGTCAAGGTCTGGCCTTTCTTCCCTATCTATTTTAATATTTACAAAATTTTCATTCATTAAGTGGGCAGTTGT
Source organism: Ferruginibacter sp. (assembly GCA_025351645.1). Taxonomy (GTDB): domain Bacteria; phylum Bacteroidota; class Bacteroidia; order Chitinophagales; family Chitinophagaceae; genus Ferruginibacter. The sequence goes on along the minus strand of JANXVN010000041.1, from coordinate 66,797 downwards.
TTCATTCTCGAAACTTTCCTTCTCCATTACATGGCACCAATGGCAGGCAGAATAACCAATGCTTACCAATATTACTTTGTCTTCATCTTTTGCTTTTTGCAGTGCTTCATCTCCCCAAGCAAACCAATCTACCGGATTGTGCGCATGCTGCAACAGGTACGGGCTTGTTTCGTTTATTAACCTGTTAGTGAAAGCTGTAGTCATATTTATATAAAATATCTATAAAATTTATGCGCTTATTAATTAAAACAATAATCTATTATACTTTAAAATGGTATTAATTAAAGGTTGGCCATCCTGATAATAATGGCTTATCATCATGGTAAATAATTAAATCTCGCTTAAGGAAAAATGTATCAAAGTAGGTGTTAACCTGGCATAAACCTATTAATTGTGCAGGCAAAAACTTACACGTACAAAGCATAACAGTAATTTTTATTGTAGAAATGTATAAAAAGTAACTGTATATTAATAGGCGCTTTTAATTAGTATATAAAAATAAGGGAAAATTTGAAATGGAAAAGTTATTTTTTCTTTAACGAAGATAAATATAATTCCAAGGCACTTACCATACTTGGCACTTGTGGTTGTGGCGCCCGAATATCTAAAGTTAACCCAGCTTCTTCAGCAGCTTTAAAGGTATTAGCCCCAAAAGCGCCAATCCTGGTGCCGTTTTGCTTAAAACTGGGGAAGTTCTCGAGCAAGCTTTTTACGCCACCAGGCGTAAAAAAACATATAACATCGTAATTTTTGGCAATTACTTCTTTTATATCATTGCTTACTATTTTATATAAAACAGGCGTAGCAAATTCGCAATGGTTATTTTTTAACCAGTTTGTTATTTCATTATCAAAAGATTGAGAGCATGGATATAAAAACTTTTCATTATCCTTATGCTTATTAATAACATCAAACAAGTTTTTATTGGTACCATCAGCACCATAAAAAACTTTACGCTTGCGGTATAAAATAAATTTTTGCAGGTAGAGTGCAACAGATTCTGTGATGCAAAAATATTTTGTATCCTGCGAAATATTAAGCTTCATCTCATCACATGCCCTAAAAAAATGATCAATAGCATTACGGCTGGTAAAAACTACAGCAGTATAATTTGATATTTCAATTTTTTGCTTGCGGAACTCTTTGGCAGGGATACCATCGATTACAATAAATGGATGAAAATGTAATTCTATATTATGCTTTTTAGCTAAGTCAAAATAAGGAGATTTATCACCTTCTGGTTTTGGCTGAGTAATAAGTACTTTTTTAACCTCTTTAGTTTTCTTTTCGATGTTTTTATCCCCGTTTTTAAACATGTATCAATGAGATTACTGGTAATACAAAGTTAAAGATTTTTGGTTAATAAAAGAACTAAGCCTTTATAAATCAATAAAACAGGTAATATTTCAATGCCAATTATATACATGCAAAAATGTACCCTATTAAATTTTAATTGATGTTGCAATAATCCATAGGACCTATAAAAACGCATAAGAAACATTAAAGCAATAAATAAAATAGCAATTAATGCTGATACTTTTATTAATACAGGTGTAGAAAATGCCATTACAATTATAAACGGAAGTAAAAGAATACCTAAAATCTTATTTATTAAAAAGATAATAAATATGTACGTATTTGTTACTTGCTGATATCCTGTTACCCATCCAATAAATTTTAAGCTTAAAAATTTAAAAAAATAAATAACAGCCATACATATTATGCATATGACAATTATAGTTACCGGCTGGTATAATGTGATTTTACCAAGATATTTTAAAAATAAATACACAAATAAACCGCCAGATGAAACCCATATAATATTAAAAAATAATGATGGCAATTTTGCCTGTAGTAATTGATCAGTTAATTGGCTTTGCCGCAAAGAGGTATTAAAAAACACCCTAAATAAATTATTAAAATAACGAATATAAAAGAAACGTAAAAAAGCCAATATCGCCACAATTATCAGCAATATATAAAACAAATCATCTACAGTATTCCATTTTTTGACCTGGCTTACCATTGCAATTGGTTGGCTGGCTATGTTAAGGTACTTATTTTGCTTAAGGGTGATTTTTAAATTGGCTTGGTAAGATGAAACCAATTTTTTTAAAGAATCTTTAATAAGGAAGCTATCTTTTTGAAAGGCCAGGCTATCTTTTTTTATAGAAGTATCTACTTTTATTAAAACTGCGGAACTATCTTTTTTAATTAAGGTACTATCTGCATGCTGTGCAGATAGCCATACGGGTAAGGCAATAAGGATAAAAAAAGATACAACCAGCTTCAACACTTATAATTTACTGCAAAATTAAAATGAATTTATTTAAAAGTAATTAATATATCCAAAATGTATTTTAGAGGACTGGCTTAAATTAAACGGCACATCGTTTCTTTTACCTGCTGCAAAGCTCATGTTTAATAGCCCTACTTTAGTTTCAAAAACCAGCCCTATGCCCGCACTAATAAAATTATTGCCAACATTTACCAATTGGTATTTATTTTTAACCCATCCTGCATCAATAAAACTAAGAAAATAAGAATTTAGCCCAATTAAATAATGGTACTCCAGTGTAGCAACGCCATATTGGGTTGCATAAATACTTTCTTCATTAAACCCCCGTAATAATTTATTGCCGCCAAGTTGAAATAATTCGTTCCTGAAAATATTGGGGCTATTGAATATACCTCCATTTATTACAGTTTTTAAAGTTGCTCTTTTTGCTATTGGTATGTAATGTGCCAAATAACCACTTACCCTAAACTGGTAAGCTTTTAATTTAAGCGAATCGTATAGCGTGGCGTAATTGAACGATGCATCGGTAAGGCCGATAATGTCATTATTTTTATTGATTGTTTTTATGCCTACAGTACCCACTAATTTAATTTCGTTGCCTTTTCGTGGGTTAAACCTGTAATTGGTATTATTAAATTCATAGTCTATGCCAATGTTTACGGCACTTACATCAATATTTAGCGGTAATGTTTTAGTAGCTTTTACTTGGTTGGTATCTATGCCAGTAGACAAAAGAAATGTATTTTGCTTTTGTATAAACAGTTTGCCTGATTGGCTGGCAGATAAAAGGTATTGTAATCCTAACTGTGCATTAAGCTGCACAAAAGCAGAATCTTTCCTAAAAATTTCAAAAGAAAAATCGATACCGAAAGCAGATTTAAAAATAAACGGCTGCGCAAAACCTATTATTAACCGTGGAGATTTTGTTTGTAATTGCTGCCAGTTAAGCAAGATGGTTTCGCCAGTGCCCAAAGCATTTTTTAAATTTAAGTTTACATCACCGGTTAATTGCAGCTTACCAGTATCTGCACTCGAAGGTAAAAAACCAACTAAAAAATTTATCTGGCTGCTTTTTTTAGGCTGCAGATACATATTTAATATAGCGCCAGTACCCAGCATCCTCAATTCTGATGGTTGTTGTTCTTGCAGGTAAGGCAGCTCTAGCATGCGTTTACTTACTTGTGCCAGCTTTTCTTTATTATAGGCACTACCATTGGGGATACCTAAATAGTGCTGCATAAACGAGTTGGAAATTTTTACTTTCCCCCTAATACTGATGCTATCAATATAGTATAATGGTCCTTTTTTGATATTTAAGGCAGCAGTCATAGCCTCCTTTTTCAAAACAATACTATCTAAAAAAATAGATGCAAACGGATACCCATTTTTTTCATAATAACTTAAAACACGCTCCTTTATGTAACTTAACTGATTAATATTAAAAGGCTTGTCGGTGAAATTTTTACTAATATAGCCACTCTCGTCCAGCGCTTTTTTATCGATGCTATTGGTTGTAAGCTGCACCCAGTGTTGTTGTTCGCCTAGGTACAGTTGTATTTGTGCAAATAAAGTATCGTAACGGATGCTATCAATCGAAGCAGCAGCATATCCTTTAGTATTTAAGAGGGCTGGCAGTCTATTTACATACTCAAAACAAGCAGGCTGGTTGGTAAAGCTGGTTTGTAGTTGTAAAGCCTGCAACTGAAAGGTGCTATCTTTGCCAATATAATTAATATGTAATTGGTATTGTGCAGCAGTTGAAGCAACAAAACAACCATTCACTATCAGGATAAGTAAAAGCCGGATATAGAAGTACGAATATTGAAGATTTTGTTGCATCCTTTGTAAACTGTAGTCAATATTAAATATTAAATTTCAAATACTAAATTATAAAGCGGCTTGGCTGGTATTTATATCCATATTCCTTTTTGCAAGCAGGCTTGCAATTACTGTAATTTTCATTTTTCTACTTCGTTAAAATTAAAAGATGAATTGATTGCCGCATTGGCAAAAGAGATTTTGCTTACACAAACTACACCTGCCACCACAAGCACTATCAGCCCATTAATAATTGATAAAGAAGAAATAGAAACGCTTTATTTTGGCGGCGGCACGCCCAGTATTTTAAGCATTGGCGACCTGGAGATTTTGTTTGCCGCATTACAGGAACGATTTGTTTTTAAAGATAGCATTGAGATTACTTTAGAAGCCAACCCCGACGATATTACAGCACAAAAACTAGCTTTATGGAAACAGGCTGGCATTAACAGGTTAAGCGTTGGCATACAATCTTTTATAGAAGATGAACTGGTTTGGATGAACCGTGCACACACTGCTGCAGAATCTCTAAAATGCATTGACGAAATAAAAGAAGCCGGCTTTACCGATTTTTCTGTGGACCTTATTTATGGTTCGCCTTTACTAAGCAATGAGGATTGGAAAAGAAATGTTGATATGGTAATTTCAAAAAATATCCCTCACATAAGCTGCTATGCGCTTACGGTAGAACCTAAAACTGCGTTGGATAAAATGATTACCCAGCATAAAAAAGCACCGGTAGATGCAGAGAAGCAGGCAGAACAATTTTTGCTGCTGATGCAATGGATGCATGCCGCGGGATACGAGCATTACGAAATAAGCAATTTTGCCAAACCAACTATGCGCAGCAAGCACAACAGCAGTTATTGGCTGGGTAAAAAATATTATGGTTTTGGGCCAGCCGCGCATGCTTTTGACGGCAAAAGACGGCAATGGAATATAGCCAATAACGCCTTATACATACAATCTTTAAAAAACAATATATTGCCTTTTGAAGAAGAAATATTGACGTCCACACAGCAGTTAAACGAATACATCATGACTTCCCTAAGAACGATGGAAGGGCTTGACCTCAATTTTATTAAGGAGAAATTTGGCGACAAAAAGGTTATTGATTTAAAAGCTGGAAGTGAGAAATGGAAAGCAGGCGGAAAGATTTTAGTAGCTGATGAAAAACTTATCTTAACAAGAGAAGGCAAATTATTTGCGGATGGTATTGCGGCAGACCTATTTTTTAATGCTGATAGCTTTTCTTAATTTACTTAATAATTTCCACAACAGTAATTTAACCTGTCATTATTAAGAGCTAGGTAGTAGTTATATTTGAGAAGGAGAATGGCATTTTAGTTCGTTAGTTAAATTTACAACTATTGTTTTAGGGGTAGTTCAATTTTTTTAAAAAATAGATGGTAATTAAGCGGCCTTAGCTGGCGATAACTGTAATACCCTTTTCAGCAGCAAGCTGGTTAAGCATTTCTTTCAATTCAATTATTTGTTGTTCAGTTATATTAGATAATGAAAAGCTTTTAACTTTATTTGTTGCAAGGGTAAAGTAAATAAACGATTGGTTAAAGTTGATTTTGTTTACAACTACCCATTTGATATTTCCTCTTTCGAAAAGTTGTTTTTGCCACTTGAAGCCTTCTAAAGTAATTGATACGTAACGTTTATAAATCCACTTGCCATTAATTTGAAGGTAAGTAATAGAAAACGCAAAAAACGTAATTATCCCAAGTTTGTAGTTTGTCCAATCTTTGCTTATTATTATTGTATACCCCATATAAAAACATAGCACGAACAAATAGCCATACATATAAATTAAGCTCCTCCTTTTTGCCTTTTTAAATTCTGGTGCTACGTTTTTTGAAATATCAATTGTATAATCTGTAGTCATGGTGGTAGGGTGATGTAGAAAATATATTACGGATCAATATAAAATAAAAAAAACTTTTTGCCATCCTAAATATACAACATCCTACACCAGCGTAAGTTCTATCTTGTTAAAGCCTTCTGCCGCACTAAGCCCATCCCATAAAATATGGTACACGGTTTCTGCAATGGGCATGTCGGCTTTTATGGTTTGGTTGATGATGAAGATGCTTTTGCTGGCATTATACCCTTCGGCAACCATGCTCATTTCTACCTGCGCACTTTTTACTGAATAGCCTTTGCCCACCATATTGCCAAAAGTACGGTTGCGGCTAAAAAGCGAATAACAGGTTACTAATAAATCGCCCAAATATACAGATGCTGCATAATTATTTACCCTATGGCCTGCATGCCCCAATTCCACATTTTTAATGCCGGCCATTTTTAAAAAGCCAGCCATTTCATCTGCGCAGTTGGCAATAAGCACACTCAAAAAATTATCTCCATAATCCAACCCATGCGCCATGCCTGCACCTACGGCATAAATATTTTTTAAGATGGCCGCATACTGTACGCCATAGATATCATTGTTCTCGACTGTATTTAAATAATCCGTCTTAAAATATTGCGCTAAATGATGCGTCATTGCTGTATCAACGCCAGAAAAGGTGAGGTAAGATAATTTTTCTGCAGCAACTTCCTCTGCATGGCAGGGACCTAAAACAGTGAAATAATTTTCTAAAGGAAAATCAAATTGATCTTTTAAAAAATCATTTAATAAAGCGGTATGTTCTGGCAAAATGCCTTTTACAGCACTGATTATTTTCTTTCCTTCAAAGATATTTTTATCTAATGCCTTTAAGGCAGTTTCTATGTAGGCAGATGGGATGGCTATGATAATACAATCTGATTTTTCTATAACTTCTGCAGCATTAGATGTTAATTTTAATTGAGCCATATCAAAATAGGCGCTGCTTAAATAATGCGGGTTATGGCGGCGGGCTATCATTTGCTGTATAGATGCTTCGCTACGGTTCCACCAGTAAATCATTTGCCCGTTATCGGTCAATATTTTTGCTAATGCCGTTCCCCAGCTTCCGCTGCCAAGTATGCCAAAATTCATGCTGTGTGTTGTGAGGTTGAAAAAAGTTTACGCCTTGATAGTAAGATAATGAAACTGGTAGCAATTCAATACAGCATATTGGAGCGGTTATAAAACTGTAACTAATTACAACAAACCTAACTTATCTACGGCTAATTGTGCGGCTATCTGGCTGGCATCTTTTTTATTGTAGCCTTTTCCCTGTGCTACTAATTCGCCATCTACGGTAGCGCCAATGGTAAATAAACGGCGGCCATTTTCAAATTTTTCATCCAGCGTTGCAAACTCTAGCTGCTTGCCATTTTTGTTTGCCCAGCCGTACAATTTATTTTTGATGTTTATTTCAATGCCTTCCAAATCGTCTATAAACATGTGGGTGGATATGATGTATTTTTCTACCCAGGATTGTGTCTTGTCGTAACCCCTATCCAGGTAAACCGCTCCTATTAAGGCTTCCAGCGTATTGCCGAAAATTTGAGATATTTTAAGCGAGCTATCAAACTTATTGTAAATGGTAATTTTTTTAAGCCCCATCTTAATACCGATATCATTTAATTGCTGGCGGTTAACCATCTTACTCCTCATTTCCGTTAAAAAGCCTTCGCCTTTGTAGGGATATTTCATAAAAAGGTAGTGAGCCACAATAGAACTCAAGACGGCATCTCCTAAAAATTCCAAGCGTTCGTTATTTTCGTCCGCCCCTTCCCGTACGGAGCGATGACTTAACGCAGTCCTGTATAAATTAAGGTTATGGGGTGTAAAGCCAAGCACATTGTTAAGCTGCTTTTTAAACTCTTTCTTTTTAAGATTGACAGTAAAGAGATTGGTAAATAAGTTCAAATTAAATGGAATAAGAAGTTAAAATTAATATTATTTAACGCAATGGAAAAATATATATAGATGCAAGCACTATTTATGTTTTATACTTTTTAAAAACAGAGAAAAATAAGTAATTATGCCGACGCTTTATGGTGAAGAAGACATTACCTGCCAACAGATAATGTGATTAAGGATGCCTGAAAAACCAATGTAAAAGAGTGTGACGTCCGCCCGGCTGACATTCGGATGGGCCTGTGAAGTTCCATATAGCTACTGTATTAGCTGGGGCAACAAAAATTATAGAACGTACTTCTTCATGATAACGGAAGCATTGTGGCCACCAAAACCAAAAGTATTGCTGAGTGCAACATTTACGGTACGTTGCTGTGCAGTGTTGAAAGTAAAGTTTAATTTAGGATCCAGCTCGGGATCATCGGTAAAGTGGTTGATGGTGGGCGGAATAATATTTTTTGTGACAGCCATTATACAAGCCAGTGCTTCTAAAGCTCCGGCGGCGCCAAGGCAATGGCCAGTCATACTTTTTGTACTACTGATGTTCATTTTATAAGCATGTTCGCCAAAAACATTCACTATCGCTTTAGTTTCGGCTAAATCGCCTAATGGTGTAGATGTACCGTGAACATTGATATAATCGATGTCTTCTGGTTTCATGCCCGCATCGTGCAAAGCACTTTTCATTACATTACGTGCACCAAGCCCTTCGGGGTGAGGGGCGGTAATATGATAGGCATCGGCACTGGCGCCTCCGCCGGCTATTTCGCAATAAATTTTTGCACCTCTTGCCAAAGCATGTTCCAGGCTTTCAATAACTAAAACCCCAGCTCCTTCGCCCATAACAAAACCATCACGGTCTTTATCAAACGGGCGGCAGGCAGATTTGTAATCATCGTTCCTTTCGCTAAGCGCCTTCATAGCATTAAAGCCACCTACGCCGGCTGCACTTACCACTGCTTCGCTACCCCCTGTAATTATTATGTCTGCTTTATTGAGTCGAATGTTATCATACGCATCAATAATAGCATTGGTGGCAGATGCGCAAGCACTTACCACTGCATAGTTAGGACCTCTAAAACCATGACGGATAGAGATATGCCCCGCGGCAATATCCAATATCATTTTGGGAATAAAGAAGGGGTTGAAACGTGGGGTACCATCGCCGGAAGCGAAATTAATGACCTCTTCCTGAAAAGTAATTAAACCGCCTATACCGCTACCAAATATAACGCCTACCCTATCAACATCTACATTGTCTTTGTTGATGCCTGCATCTTTTACAGCTTCGTCGCTGGCAATTAATGCAAACTGAGAAAAACGGTCAATTTTTCGGGCTTCCTTACGGTCCAGATAATTAGTGGGGTCAAAATCTTTAACCTCGCAGGCAAACCTGGTTTTAAATTTAGCAGCGTCAAACTGTTTTATAAGCCCGCAACCATTAACCCCATCAGCTAAACCTTGCCAATATTCAGCAACAGATTTACCCAGGGGAGTGATGGCGCCCAAGCCAGTTACAACTACTCTCTTAAAGTCCATAAAATTTGCCTGCAATGATTAAGAAACAGATGATGATTTACTTGGCGTGTTCTTCCAGGTAAGTAACGGCTTGACCTACTGTAGTGATGGTTTCAGCTTGTTCATCAGGAATAGAAATGTTGAATTCTTTTTCAAATTCCATAATTAATTCAACGGTGTCCAAACTATCGGCACCTAAATCATTTGTGAAAGAAGCTTCCGGCGTAACCTCGGCTTCATCAACACCTAATTTGTCAACAATTATTTTCTTTACTCTTGTTGCAATGTCTGACATGGTAGTATTATTTAGTTAATCAGGTGCAAAAATATACTTTTTGCAATAAATGCAAAAAAATATAATTAAGGCAAAATTGCCCCTTTTTAAGCCCCCTTAATGGTTTTATAAGAAGGCAAAATTGCCGTTGATAGTTGAAACAAACAAATAAATTTTCAACTGCATAATTTTCAGTAGCAATGCAGGTTGTAATAGTAAGGCAAAACCATGTTTAAGCAATATTAAAAACAAAAAAATTGTATATTGTAAGCCTTCATTACACGATGTACAAAATTATTACACAAATAAAACATTGCATTTATGGCCTTAAAACAAATTGATTACGGCAGCGGCGAATACCAGCAAATGTTGCGGCTTAGGATAGATATTTTACGAAAACCGTTAGGGCTAACTTTTAGTAAAGAGGAATTGGCTAAAGAAAAGGATGATATTTTAATTGCGGCTTTTGATGAAGATGAAATACTTGGCTGTTGCATACTAACGCAGATGGACGAACATTGTTTGAGGCTGCGTCAAATGGCCGTACAAAAAAATTTACAAGGTAAAGGCATAGGAGAGGCAATTATGAGTTTTGCCGAAAACCTTGCAAGAGATAAGGGCTATAAAGTATTGATGATGCATGCACGGGATACCGCCATTGGCTTTTATGAAAAATTCGGTTACACCATAAAAGGAGACCAATTTACAGAGGTTAATACCAAACACCACTTAATGGAAAAAGTACTGCTATAATTATTTATTTATGAATTTTTGATACTAGGATCTTTCTCGCCGCATTTACTTCATCGCCAGGAAAAGCTTCTTTGGGAACAATGAAAAAAGAACGGGTATCAAAATATAAATGAAAGAAATGAGGGCTTTCCATGGTGGAACTGAATGCATCCCAGGACCATTTACGGCTGCCTCTTTCGTTTTCAATGATAAAATCATCGTTGCCTAAGGTTGCTTTAAATTTATCTTTAAAAGTGCCTGATTTCTTATAAATTATAAAGGGCAGCATGTACCAGAAGGCAATCATCAACGTAAACCACAATATAGAGCTGAGCAAAAAGGCAAACGGAGATATTTTTTTAAAAAAGAAAAATGCCGCTGAAACTATGGCAAATAAATTTACGGCAATCATCATTGCTTTTATTTCCTTACGGGTAATAAAATGGTAGCGCAATGCTTGTATTACTTTGCCTTTATTGTAAGTAAAAAATTGTGAGGTCATACTGTAAAGATATTACATAATAAAATAAACGGATAGAAAGGCAGCAAAAAGTAGGCCGCTTGCTATACCGTTTTATTGTTTGTGTATTGCTAGTTTTAATTGAAGCAAGGCTATTCTACAGGCTCGCATTTTGCGATTTGAAAAATTGCCATAGATACATATAAGTGTCGATATCGCCAGGATAACCGTGCTTGCCGTTAATAACTTTTAGCAGCGTAACGCGGGGCTTATGAGGTTCGTGAAAGCTATAGCTTTCGATTGTTTCATGGCCGGTGGTATCAGTATCGGGCAATAAAGTTTTTTCCGGTGTTCCTTTATAGCCATCTAATGCAGCCCAATAAGCAAACGTTTTTTCTGTACTGAGCACTACGCCGTAACTGGCATTGTTCACAAACATCTCACCTCCATTATAGGGGTTGGTGCCATCGCTGGTACCATTGATGATAAGTACGGGCAAAGGCTTGTTGGCATACGTGCAATCGCAAGAAGCTGAATCTGGAAGGTTGGCTACAACGGCAGCAATTGCCTTTATTTTATCGGGCATTGTTAATGCCAATTTATACGCCATTTGCCCACCGCCAGAAATACCTGCGGCAAAAATTTTCTCCTTGCTGATGCCAAATTTTTGGCGGGTAATATTTATCATTGCCGTAAAAAAAGCACTTTCGTCGATATCTATTTTATTAGCCTCTGCAGTAGAAAATTTACGGCATTCATTCCAGTAATGCAGGTAACCATCGGGATAAATAATTAACAGCTTTTCATTACCTGCTATTGCCTGTAGATTGGCCGTGGGCTTTATCATATCGCTTCCGCTACCGCCAGAGCCATGCATCACAAACATCAGGCTGCCGCCGGTAATATCCGCTGAAGGCTTGTTATAACTAAAGGTGCGGTAGTGACCTTTAATTAAAATAGAATCGGTTATAAGCTGGCTGTGTGCCGCAACAGATAGCAGCAGGAATACACTACTTAAAATACATTTCATTGTATACATTTAATAAGATGATAAATTATTAATCAATGCCGTTAAGTTAAGGCATGCGCTGTATTTTACCTCACCCCCAACCCCTCTCCAAAGGAGATGGGAGCGTAACCCTCCGGGGCGAAAGCCACTTAACTTAACGGCATTGAATTATTAATGTGAATTTTAGCGGCTATTTTTCTGCGCTGATGACGATAGCGCTTGCATCGACAGCTACTTCGCCTTCGGGATATTTTTTGCTTACCAGTTCAAATACTTCTTGCTTTATTTTTTCCCGCAAGGCATCATCAGCGTTGCTTAATGCGGCTACAATAGGTGCCCCTACTTCTGTCATCATAGCCCAAAAGTTTTCTAATGTGCGGGCGTTTAATTTGGCAGGCACTTCCTGTTCTTTTATATTTTTAAAGGCGGCGTTTTCAAGTATCGATTTCATAAGCCCGGGCTTGCAGCAGCGGAACATGCCAGGTGCGCCGGATGCTGGCTTTGGCAGATCCATATTTTTATTGATAGTGCCCATTACCGAGGTTACCCAAAAATTCTTTTCAGGGATGTTCCATACAGCGGTAGCTATTTTACCGCCTGGTTGTAGTACCCTGTACATTTCGTTAGCAGCCAATTGCATGTCCGGAAAAAACATAAATCCAAACCGGCAACTGATGGCATCAAAATTATTATTTTCAAAGGGCAGTTCACAAACATCGCACGTAATTGCTTCTACATTCTGTATGCCACGATGCGCTGCATTTTCTATTGCAATGGCCAGCATATCGTCCGCTACATCCGCCATGGTTACTTTGCCACCACTAAGCATACTGGCAATTGTTAAGGCAGGCTCTCCGGTGCCGCTGGCTATGTCTAGTATAAGCTTATTGCCTTTAGGCATAAGGGCAGTTATAATTGCTTTGCCTACTGGCAGCATAAAGTCCATAGTAAGGCTATCCCATTTTTTCCAGCCGCCAGAAAACTTGTTCCAGGATTGTTTTTGTTGTTCCCTTATTTCTTCTAATTGAGCATCCATGGTTGGCAATATTTTAAATCGTAAATGAAGAAGTTCTTTGAAGTTACAAAAAAGAAAATAAAAGTATGGCTACAAAAAGAATAGGTGCATTTAAAATTGTTGTTTGTTTTTATACCGCATCCTCACTTTCTGTTTGTAGCAGAAACGCCGTAAAGTTTCATTGTATTTTAGCATTTACATCAAATTTGTAACCAACGCCATAAATAGATTTTATATAGTCTGCGCCACCAGCCTGCAACAACTTTTTACGCAAATTTTTAATATGGGTGTAGATAAAATCATAGCTGCCTGCCAGGTCCATATCATCGCCCCACAAATGTTCGGCAATAGCGTTTTTAGTAATTACTTTATTTTTATTGCTGATAAAGTACAGTAGCAGGTCGTACTCTTTTCGGGTAAGTCCTACAAGGTTATTATTTACTTTAGCAGTTTTTTCCTGCACGTTTAATTCCAGCCCATTTAATTGTATCAGGTCTTTGCCATCAAAAAATTTCCTTCGGATGATAGCAGCAACACGGGCTGATAATTCGGATAAATGGAAAGGCTTAGTGAGGTAATCATCGGCACCCAATTTAAGCCCCAGCAACTTATCGTCCAACGCATTTTTTGCAGATATGATGAGCACGCCCTCCGCTTTGCCGTTAGCTTTTAATTCTTTTAAAATATCAAGGCCACTACCACCGGGCAAACTAATATCCAACAAAATACAGGCATAATCGTATAGTGCTATTTTTTCCATAGCAGCCTCAAAATCATGCGCAGCTTCGCATATAAATTGTTCGCCGCCTAAAAAAGTAGCAATGCTTTCTGCCAGGCTTATTTCATCTTCTATAATTAATACTTTCATTAAAGGCCGTTGATATGGTACACTAAATTAACCAATAATTACTGGCAATTAAGTTGATTAAACTTTACTTAGCATTTACTTTCCTAAATTGTAGTGCATATAAATGCGTGGGGCGTAACCAGTGTAATTGAGCATTGCCTGCAAGCTTTTTTTCCATAAAAGCCATTTATTTTGATGGGTAAGGCAAGTTTGAAACAAAACAGTTTATAATTTATAACTTTATAACGATGGACAAGCAAATAAAAAAACCGGTATTTTCACAAACGTATTTTTTGGGATGTGGATTTTGAAAAGCTGGACTACGATAAAAAAGCCAGCTTTGTAATAGAGCGTGTGTTTGAGCGAGGCGATGTGGATGATATACGGCAATGCAGGCGGTATTATGGGGATGAACTAATAAGCATAATACTTACAAATGCCAAATGGCTTTCGCTTTCAACTATAAGCCTTGCATGTGCATTGTTTAATAACGAACTAACTGATTGTAGATGCTACAATATAGCACAACTGAACCCCACACACTGGACGTACTGAATAAATTAATGGGGCTACCGGCATTAGCTGATTTTTATCTTGTTGGCGGTACAGCACTTTCCTTATATTTTGCCCATAGTTCATCGGTTGACATAGATTTATTTTCAACAAAAGAATTTATAAATGAGCCATTAGCGGTACTGCTGGAAGATCACTTTACTGGTTTTGTTTACAGGAATACCCGTAATCCTATTGGGTTATTTGGGGCAATAGACGACATCAAGGTTGATTTTATAAAACATCATTACCATCCTTTAATTAATGAACCTTTAATTGAAAATGGGATAAGGCTTTTTAGTATCCCTGATATCATGGCAATGAAAATTGCAGCCATTATGAAAAGAGGAGTAAAAAAAGATTTTTGGTATATTGCTGAACTACTTCATCATTACAGTGTAAATGATTTTATCAACTACTACAGAAGAAAGCGAAGATCCTGTAAGTTTAAAAAGCCAAACTTGGGCGTCAGTTAAAAAAATTATACAGCAGCATGTAAATGATTATCTAATGTAGTACAGGTTCACTTTATTGCGCTAGTAATTGTAATCGCCGAAGATATTGCTATAAGAGTATTGCTGTTATTATTAAACTACAAAATTGGTTATATTTTGATAAGAAAAGATAAAGAATCAACTGGGCTTATTATTAAAATTACCATGTAGCGATAAATTACTTTAAGCGATTACACCAAAAAAAGCCACTTATAAAAGTGGCTTTACCGGCATCATAGAAAATTAATTATTTAGCTGCAACCCATACTGTTGCCACAGTTAAGGCATTTATAACAAGTGCCGCTTCGCATTGTAATGTGCCCGCAAGTATTGCAGGATGGCGCATCGCTTTGCATGGTGCGCATATAATTTTGCGTTCCGTCATTTACAGTGCCTACACTTTGCGCCCTGGCTGTTGATGATTGCATATTGCCTGCGGGAGAAGAATTGATGATCCGTACATTGCTTAATTCTGGCTTCCTTTCGCCGATGGTAGGCGTTGACATATCCCAAGGCCCGTTACCTAAATTTTGCAGTTCCGGGCTATCTAAAACATGCACCAGGTCTGTACGGCCAAGATACTCGAAAGCTAACGACCTAAAAATAAAATCCATTATAGAAGTAGTACTTTTTATGTTAGGGTGCTCTACCATGCCGGCTGGCTCAAAGCGGGTGAACACAAATTTTTCTACAAACTCTTCCAATGGTACGCCGTATTGCAGCCCTATTGAAATGGAGATGGCGAAACAGTTTAGCATGCTACGGACGGTTGCGCCTTCTTTAGCCATATCAATAAAAATTTCGCCCACGGTACCATCGCCATATTCGCCTGTGCGCAGGAATAATGCCTGCCCATTTATTTTTGCCTTTTGTGTAAAGCCCCTGCGTTTTGCAGGCAATGTTTTGCGCTCTACAATTTTTGCCAGCCTGCTTTTTAAAACGGTATCCGGACTGTTCTGCATGCGCTTGCTTACTTCATCCAGCAACTCATCTACAGTAAGCTTGCTCATATCTACAATGTTAGATTCCTGGCTGGCAGTTTGCCTGGTTGCTGGTTCTTCAATAGCTTCATTTGCCTCAACTATTTTTTTCTTTTTATCAGATTTATTGCTGAGTGGCTGAGATAATTTAGAGCCATCCCTGTACAAGGCATTTGCCTTTAGCCCAAGCTCCCAGCTCATTCGGTAGCAGTCTGCAATTTCGTTCACCGTAGCCTCGTTAGGCAGGTTGATGGTTTTGCTAATAGCGCCGCTGATAAAGGGCTGCGCTGCGCCCATCATACGTATGTGCCCATGGGCATGTATGTAACGCCCGCCCTTTTGCCCGCACTTATTGGCACAATCAAATACTGGTAAATGTTCGTGTTTTAAATAGGGGGCGCCTTCAATCGTCATAGTGCCGCATACATAAATATTGGCAGCTTCAATTTGCGCATCGGTATAGCCTAATGCCTCTAACAAGCTCCATTCAAAATCGTTGTATTGGTTAGCGGTAAAACCCAGGCGTTGCAATGTTGCTTCGCCGAAAGTATACACGTTAAATGCAAAGCCAATTTCAAAAGCACTGCCTAAGCCAGCTTCCACTTTTGCCAGTTCTTCTTTAGTAAAACCTTTTGCCAGCAAATTTTCTGTGTTGATGAAAGGAGCACCATTTAAAGTTGCATGGCCTTTAGCATACTGTACAATTTCTTGCAATTCTTTTTCACTGTACTTTAAGTTGCGCAAGGCGGCAGGCACACTTTGGTTGATGATCTTAAAATAACCTCCGCCACTTAACTTTTTAAACTTCACTAATGCAAAGTCTGGCTCTACGCCGGTAGTATCGCAATCCATTACCAGGCCGATAGTACCGGTTGGTGCTATCACTGTTACCTGTGCATTCCTGTATCCATTTTTCTCCCCTAATTGTACGGCATCGTCCCATGCTTTTATTGCTGCGGCCAGCAAATAATCTGGGCAATATTTTGCGTTGATGCCTTGTGGCTTTATTTCGATCCCCTCATACGCTTCCTGCGCATCGTAGGCTGCCGCACGATGGTTGCGCATTACACGGAGCATATGTTTTTTGTTTTCTTCGTACCGTGCAAAGGCACCTAAAAAACCCGCCATTTCTGCGGACGTTTTATACGCTACGCCCGTCATGATTGCGGTGATAGCGCTCGCAATACCACGCGCCTGCTCACTATCATACGGTATGCCGCTTACCATTAGCATGCTGCCGAGGTTAGCGTAGCCCAAACCTAAAGTACGGTAATCGTAGGATAATTGTGCTACTTCTTTAGAGGGGAACTGCGCCATCAGTACAGATATTTCCAGCACTACCGTCCATAAGCGGCAGGTATGCCCAAAGCCTTTTACATCAAAACTATTATCGCTCTCGTTAAAAAAACGGCGCAGGTTTACAGAGGCTAAATTGCAGGCAGTATTATCTAAAAACATGTATTCGCTGCAAGGGTTGCTTGCCTTTATCGGACCGCCTTCGGGGCAGGTATGCCATTCGTTTATGGTGGTGTCATATTGCGTTCCGGGGTCTGCACATTTCCAGGCTGCGTGATTTATTTGTTGCCACAACGCTCTTGCTTTTATTGTCTTTATTGTTTTGCCGGTGCTTCTTGCTATAAGGTTCCAGTCGCTATCTGCATCTAACGCTTTAAAAAAAGAATTGGGTATGCGTACAGAGTTGTTGCTGTTTTGCCCGCTTACTGTTTTGTATGCTTCGCCCTCATAATCGCTGGGATAACCTGCAGCAATTAACGCAGCTACTTTATCTTCTTCTTTGCTTTTCCAATTTACAAAATCTTCTATTTCGGGATGGTCTAAATCGAGGCATACCATTTTTGCTGCACGGCGTGTGGTACCGCCGCTTTTAATGGCGCCCGCTGCCCTATCACCAATTTTTAAAAAGCTCATCAACCCGCTGGAAGTGCCGCCACTACTCAGCTTTTCGCCCTCGCCACGTATGCTGCTATAGTTGGTGCCAACGCCGCTGCCGTACTTAAATATCCTTGCTTCCCTAACCCATAAATCCATTATGCCGCCTTCGTTTACCAGGTCGTCATCCACACTCAAAATAAAGCAGGCGTGTGGCTGCGGGCGTTCGTATGCGGAAGTTGATTTATTTAATTGCGCATCGATAGGGTCCACAAAATAGTGCCCTTGCGGCTTACCGGTAATACCGTATACCTCATGCAGGCCGGTATTAAACCATTGGGGGCTATTGGGCACGCAAGCCTGGTTTAAAATAGAATAGACGAGCTCATCATAAAAAATTTGCGCATCATCTTTAGTGGCAAAGTAACTATAGCGTTCGCCCCAAACACGCCAGCAGTGTGCCATACGATGGGCTACTTGTTTTATGGTAGTTTCTCTTCCCGTACTGCCATCGGGCTGTGGCACGCCTGCCCGGCGAAAATATTTTTGGGACAGTATATCAGTGGCAATCTGGCTCCATTGGCGTGGTACTTCCACATCATCCATTTGAAAAATAATTTCGCCTGAGGGATTTTTTATAACAGAGGTACGCCTGTCATAATCAAACATATCGTACGGAGAAATACCTTCTTTGGTGAATTGGCGGCTAAAAATAAGGGCAGCTGTTTTTTCTTTTTGTGGTGTCATAAAATGGTAGGTTGTGGAATTACTGAATGTTAAAAGACGGATAACGAAAATATCTTTTGTTGATGAAAAAGCAAAACGGTAACTACTAACAGGTGTGGACAAATCCCCCATCCCCTGAAAAGGGTAATTTTATGCGTTTGCTTTTTTGGGTATATTTTACATTGCTTAAGGTTAGCTTGCTACGTAAAGTGTATTGCTTTATAATACGCCCCATACTTAGTGGTAAAAGATGCAGCCTCCCGGCCCTCCAAAGGAAGATTCTTGTAGCAAGATGATTTAAAAGAAGTTTTTAAATTGACAGCGTATAGATATCTCTTTTGGGCAGGGAGGATGTTCTGTTGCATTGGCTGATATAAAAAATAATAAACGTAGAGCCCATTTTCAACGAAATTTAATTGACAGCTTGTTACCTTTATTGTATGAGGGCAATTTTACAAAGAGTAACATCCGCTGGCGTAACAATTAATAATGAGGCAACAGCCGCTATCAGCAATGGTTTGCTGGTATTAGTGGGTATTGAAGATGCGGATACGGAAGAAGATGTAAAATGGCTTAGTAACAAAATAATTAACCTTCGCATTTTTGATGATGCTATAAAAGTGCCGAATGTTTCGCTGATAGAAACTGGTGGCGACGTTTTATTAGTGAGCCAGTTTACCTTGCATGCCAATGTTAAAAAAGGCAACCGCCCTTCGTATATGCGTGCCAGCAAGCAGATGGTAGCCATCCTAATTTATGAAAAAATGATAGCGCAGTTAGAAACTGATTTAGGCAAGAAGATTTTTACCGGCAGTTTTGGTGCTGATATGAAAGTGGCATTAGTAAACGATGGGCCGGTAACCATTTGGATCGACTCGAAGAACAAAGATTATTGATATCATTAAAAATATTTATGGCTGAAATAACTTTACAACAAGCACAAACAAAAGTAGATGAATGGATAAAAACTGTAGGCGTGCGCTATTTT
This sequence comes from Ferruginibacter sp., assembly GCA_025351645.1. Classification (GTDB taxonomy): domain Bacteria; phylum Bacteroidota; class Bacteroidia; order Chitinophagales; family Chitinophagaceae; genus Ferruginibacter. Next base: position 47,393 of record JANXVN010000041.1, on the reverse strand, counting down.
AATGAGCTTACCAACCTTGGTATTTTAATGGAAGAAGTGGGCGAATTATCGAGGCTGATGGTGCGGACGTATGGCGAACAATCTTTTAAAGAAAGCGATAAAGGCAACAACTTAGGAGATGAAATGGCGGATATTTTATGGGTACTGATTTGCCTTGCTAACCAAACCGGCGTTGACCTTACAACTGCATTGGAAAAGAATTTTGAAAAGAAAAATATGCGGGACAGCGAGCGGCACCTGAACAACGAAAAGCTGCAATAAATTTATCCTGCAACAAAATCGAGCTTGCATAAATCGAGGGCGGCGTTTAATTCCCCTTCACGTAAATATTTTGTAAGCTGTATTAACCTTGGTTGATACAATTCGTAATCTGTTCCATAAGCGGCCTTTAAACTTTCGGTTTCCAGGCTTGATAATTTTCCATCAAATGCAGCTGCTACTGTAAAAAGATCGAGCAAAAAATTACGCTCTTTACTACTTACTTTTTGCAACGTATCTACAAACAAATCCCAGTCATCGTATTTATTCTCTTCGGTTATTTGTAGTACTTGCTGAAACCTTATCAACAGGATGATCATATTAGGATGGTAGTTTTTTGACATTACTACTGCATTGCCAATAGCCCGTAAACAGCCTACTTTTGCAAATGGCGATAGTTGCGCTAATATTTTATCGTGGCAAACATTAGTTGCTATCTGGTTGGCAAGCGCAAAGCCAAAAAGCCGCAGCCTTGCTTCATGTACTACCCTTCTAATTACTACGCCGTTCCAAAAACATTCTACCAGCAACGCTTCATACAAAACCGGTATGCCAAAAATGGTTGGGCCTACAGCTAATATCAACGCATATTTTACTACAAAATTAGTTACCACAATTTTTGCTTTATACAGTAACCCAAGTATAAATAAATTCTTTTTAGAGATGCGTTTAAAAGGGTCGATTCCTAATATTTTTAACTCGGGGTCGGGTAGCTCTAATGCCGTCCTTGATAAGATATGCTGTACGCTGAACAAGCCATCTGTAGCCAGTTCGCTTTGTTTAGCGTGCATGTTTATTATTTCGCTTACTTCGTACACTGCTTTTAATGCAATGATAAATAATACATAAAATTCAATTAAAGTAGCAACGATGGTGGCAGCAATTACCCAGCCGTAATGCACCAACAGTGGCTGTTTGCTAAAATGCACGTCTACCCAAACTGTTGGAAAAACGCATGCCAGCCCAATTAAACAGGAAAGTATAACGCCTTTCCGGGTGATATAATTTACCCGTTTGATAAGGTCTTCATCGGTAAGATCAAAAACATTATGATCAGAATCTATCCGTTTAAAAAAGCCAAGGTAATAGAGCCCAAACTTTTCAAGGGAAGAGGGCTTATTGTTTAGTATTTGGATAATATCTGCCATGAAAAAATTTAAGGTAGCGTAAAAGGTAGTATGGTGTGCCTCAAAGATAACGGATGTATTGGATTGCAATAGTTGGGCTTTTATTTTTTACTTTTGCAGTATTATGGCAAACGAATCAAACAATTTTGCAGAGCTGATTGCTCATTGTAAAGAATACGGCTACATTTTTCAATCTTCTGAAATTTATGATGGGCTGGCAGCGGTGTACGACTATGGCCAAAATGGCGCCCAGTTAAAAAAGAACATCCGTGATTATTGGTGGAAAAGCATGACGCAGCTAAACGATAATATCGTGGGCATTGACGCGGCAATTTTTATGCACCCAACTACCTGGAAGGCCAGCGGGCACGTGGATAATTTTAGCGACCCGATGATTGATAATAAAGACAGCAACAAGCGCTATAGGGTTGACCATTTAATTGAGGCCCATGCGGAAGCGCTTGCATTGGAAGGAAAAAAAGAAGAAGAATTTGCCTTGCTGAAAAACATGGATGCATTGATTGCCGCCAGTGATTACCCGGGCTTAAAAAAACTAATTGAAGACAACAATATAAAATGCGCCATCAGCAAAACCAGCAACTGGACGGATGTACGGGAGTTTAACCTGATGTTTAGCACACAGATCGGCAGCGTGGCGGAAGAAAGCGAAACCATTTATTTACGCCCCGAAACTGCGCAGGGTATTTTTGTGAACTTTTTAAACGTACAAAAAACCGGGCGCATGAAAATACCTTTTGGCATTGCGCAAACGGGCAAGGCCTTTAGGAATGAAATTGTGGCCAGGCAGTTTATTTTTCGCATGCGGGAATTTGAACAGATGGAAATGCAGTTTTTTGTTCGCCCTGGCACGCAAATGGAATGGTACGAATACTGGAAAGCTGAAAGGATCAAATGGCATGAAAGCATTGGCATACCTGCAACAAAATTGCGTTTTCACGACCATGTAAAATTGGCCCATTATGCAGATGCGGCACTGGATATAGAATTTGAATTTCCGTTTGGCTGGAAGGAACTGGAAGGCATACACTCAAGAACTGACTACGATTTAACGCAGCACCAGACTTTCAGTAAAAAGAAAATGCAATATTTTGATAACGACCTTAAGGAAGATGGAAAGCCTTATGGCAACTACATCCCGTATGTTCTTGAAACTTCTGTAGGGCTGGATCGTTTATTCCTAACTGTTATGAGCCTGGCGTATGCCAACGAAAAGTGGCTGAAAGAAGATGGTACCGAGGATAGCCGTGTGGTATTGCGCATACCGGCTAAGATTGCTCCTACCAAACTGGCGATACTTCCGTTGCTTAAAAAAGATGGGCTGCCTGAAATTGCTAAAGAACTGATGGCTGACTGCAAGCAATCTTTTCAATGTTTTTACGAAGAAAAAGATGCCATCGGAAAACGTTACCGCCGTATGGATGCTATTGGCACGCCCTTCTGCGTAACCATCGACCATCAAACAAAAGAAGACAATACGGTCACCATACGTTACAGGGATTCTATGCTACAGGAAAGGATTGCGTTAAGTGAGGTGAAACAATTGGTACTGGGAAAAATTAGCTAATGTGCTGATTTGCTAATGTGCTAATCTGGTTCGAAGATTATTTAATTTCTTTGGGGTTATTGAATGGATGAACAACATATTATATCGTTAATAGAAAAATTTCGGTCGTTAAACTTATCAGCTATCATAGATTTTGATAAGTTTAACGGCTATGCAATTACACATCATTCTACAACAATTGAAGGCAGTACGCTTACTGAAATTGAAACAAGGCTTTTGCTGGATGAAGGCACCACTCCTGCCGGAAAGCCACTGCTACATAGCCTTATGGTACAAGATCATTACAACGCACTACAATTTATTATAAATAAAGCTGTACAAAAAACAACTGTAACACCTTTGTTTATTAAAGAAATAAATGCTGCCGTAATCAAACAGACCGGCAGCGTTTACCAAACAGTTTTTGGAGAACTGGATGCTACAAAAGGCGTTTTTAGAAAAGGGAATGTTAGCGCTGGCGGAACTTATTTTGTTGGTTATGAAAAAGTTGAACCTTTGGTTAACAAGCTTTGTGATGGCATTAAAGAGAAAATTTCAGATGCCCATACAACCATTACAAAATTAAATATCGCCTTTGATGTACATTTTGACCTGGTAAGTATCCATCCCTTTTACGATGGCAATGGCCGGACGAGCAGGCTGCTGATGAATTATTTACAACTATGTTTCAACCTGCCGCTTAGCATTGTTTTTAAAGAAGATAAGGCTGCTTATTTTGAAGCTTTGCAACAAACTAGAAAAGTTGAAGACATCGAAATCTTTAGAAATTTTATGTACTTGCAATATGCAAAATACCTGCAACAGGAAATTGATAAGTTTGCACAGATAGATAATGGAGACGCAAAAGGCAAAGGTTATTCTTTTGTTTTTTAGTGATAAAAATTGCTACCCATACAACTCTAGGTGTATCATTTTCTTATCATACCCCAATTCCAATATCCGGTGCTTCGCCTCGTCTATCATTGCTTTCCAGCCACATAAAAAGAAAGTTGCCGGTGGTTTAGCTACGCTTAGTTCTTCATACACTGCATGCACGTAACCGCTCCTGCCACTCCACTCTTCCCTTGATAAAACAGGATGGTAAAAAAAGTTAGGCAAGTCTTTTTGTAATGCTGAAAGCTCATTATGATAAAGCAAGTCTTGCTGTGTGCGGCAACCAAAAATAAGGTGGATATTATTGTGGGGCGGGTTATGCAGCTTTATATATTGTGCCATGCTGCGAAAGGGTGCAATGCCGGTGCCAGTGCAAATTAAAAAAAGTTCCTTTGCGTAATTTTCTTCCTGCAAAGTAAAAATACCTACCGGGCCGCGAAGTATTATTTGGCTGCCTTCTGTTATTTCGTTAAATAAATAAGTTGTGCCAGCGCCTCCTTCCAATAATACGATGCACAGTTCAAAAACGTTAGTGCCATCAGGCCAGCTCGCAATGGAATAACTACGCCAGCGCCTGTTGGGTTTTTCGTGTATGGGCAAGTCTAACGTAACAAACTGGCCAGGCTTAAAATCAAATTTTTCCAGCTCTGGTATTTGTATAAAAAAGCGCCTGGTATTATGCGTTTGCTGTTCAATTTTTATTACCGTACCGGTACGCCATGGTTCTATGGGCATAATGCAATGTTTACAGAAAGATACAAATAAACTATAAGGCTCAAAATATATTACCGTTTATTCTTTAAGCCATTTTAAAAAATAGGGTTCTTTACAATCATCTCCCACATGTATTTTCTTTCTTAAAATTATTCAACATGGTTTCTGTCGCCGATTATAATTAAATGGTTACCGCTAACTAAGTGGCGCTGCTTGTGGCGTATATAATTTACAAATTATATTTATAATTACTTATATTAGTAAAAATTTTCATCAAACAACTATTTTAAATACAATACTTTATCCTTTTCCTATCAGTTTAATTTACTAAGTGGCACCCGAATTTTATTGTAATAAGAATTATCGCTCTTAAAGAATATATATATATATAATTTTTTGAACCGGATATACAATTTAAACAATAAAAAACACCCAATGCCATGATTAAAAAAATATTAAGATGGACAGGCTTAGTAGTAATTAGTTTGCTTGCGTTACTGTTGCTATTTTATGCAGTAGTCTATTTTAAAACAGAATCCCGTGCAAATAAAGTGTACGAAGTAACCATCCAGCAACTAAGTATCCCTACAGATTCTGCTACGTATGCATTAGGCGCACATATAGCAGCAGTGAGAGGCTGCAACGATTGCCACGCAAATGGCGGAAAAGCTTTTTTTGATGAACATAACCCCATAGCAACTTTGTATGCTGCTAACCTTACAACTGGCAAAGGCGGCATCAACTATACCGATAAAGATTGGATACGTGCATTAAGGCACGGTATAAGCAAAGAAGGCAAACCGCTTTGGTTTATGCCAGTGCAACATACCAGTGGAAGCTTAAGCAATAAAGATTTAGGTGCGCTGATATGTTACTTAAAGCAACTACCGCCGGTTGATAAAGCAACGCCACAAAAAAAGATAAACCCTTTAGGCAGGCTGCTTACATTTTTAGGCAAGTTCCCCATGTTCCCTGCGGAGATGATTGACCATAGTGCCAGTTTTCCGGATGATGTAAAGCCGGCAGCAACGGTGGCTTATGGCAAGTATTTAGCGGTTGGGTGCCAGGGGTGCCACGGCGAAACATTTAAAGGCGGCGATGGCAACGCACCTGGCGAGCCACATATACCAGACCTTACAACCACCGGCCATGTGGGTAAGTGGGACAGTGCTCAATTTATTACAACCTTACATACCGGCAAAACTCCTGAAGGAAAGATGCTTACAGAGTATATGCCCTGGAGGACTATGGGCGTTGCGCATAATACAGAAGAGCTACAAGCTATCTACTTATACCTGCATCAAATAAAATAGCGAAGTAATTTTTTTATTAGGCCGCAGGTTGGCAGATTAGCATCTTTAGTAATCTGCCAACTTTCAGCAAAAAAATCACCCACATTGCAATTAATCAAAAAATAATTCAGGCATAGCAAGTCTTTCGGTTTTTTAATTTTGCCGGGAGAACTACAAATTCTTTGTAGGTAAATGGCTTAGGCTTATATTTTAGGGCTTGTATAAATCTTGCTTGCCTGCTCTGTTGGTTAATTGCTTTGGCGGACTACGATTAGTTGGTTATTTTGATTGTCCATTGTTGTGGTTCCAATTTTCTGTGTGTTCATTATCCTTACGATATCGCTCCCAACGTTGCTGATACCTTTTTATTTTAGTTGATGACAGATGGCATTTACTACCCAATACGCCATTGCCCCTACGGCCAACATCACCAAAAGGGTAGCTGTGCGCTTTTACTTGCCCCAACCAAATTTAGCGATCTTACTGCTGCGCACAGCAACTTCAAAGCAGGTATTGGCCAAATCATAAAGAATGATCTTGTCCTGCAAATCAAAGAGTTCATTGGTGCGTTGGTTATATGTTTTTCTAGTTCATCTTTCACTTCATAGAGGCCTAGGCTGATGTCATTTTAAAATCATCATATCCTGATAACTTCGGGATTTTTCTTTTTTATTATGTATGCATAATGCCTCAGCATTTTATTCGTTTATTAAATGATTTAAAAGCGTTGCCTTGAAATTATTTAAATAAAATGCAAAGCCAATTGTTTTATCATGGACCATTTTTAAATAAAATGAGGTATCAGCATGTTTAAAAATTTCTGGTTAAAATTGATGGCTGAATATTGTATATTTTCGTATGAACGATTTATTATTTATCGAAGCTTGAACCATATGCACTTTTTAAAAATTTATTATACTATTGCCGCTTTACTATTATTAAATTGTTTGGCTGCACAAAATTACCAGGCAATTAACGGCTCATCTTATGCAGGCAGCCTTGGCGTAGGCAATAACCCTGCAAGCATTGTACATGTGCCGTATGCGTGGGATGTTACACCTTTTTCAATTCAGGTTAAGCAAAGCACCAATGCCCTTGTAATTAGTAATTACTCCTTACTTTCGTTACCGGCTAATGTAACTATAACAGCAACTAATGGCGAAAAAAAACGGTTTGTTTTTGCTAACCAGGATATTCATTTATTCAACACCCGTATAAGCCTTAATACAAAAGCAGCCATTGCTTTTGGAGCCAATATCCGTAGTTATGTTTATGCCACAAGCAGCCAATCAAATTATCAGGATAGCAGTTTCGCTCTTCGGGATTTTATGAAGCTTAATATTAACAACTTGCCAATATCAGCAGAAGCTGCAGCAAGTACCTGGGCTGAATTATACGCCGCTTATGCACAAACTATTTATGAAGATGGTAGCCGCCTTTTAAATGCAGGGCTTACTTTAAAAGTAAACCGTAACCTTGCCGGCGGTTATGCCAAAACACAAGGTATAAGTTATATACCAGGCAATAACCCCAACACGCTTAGTTATTTGTTAACTAATGGTAGCCTGCAATATGGTTACTCCGCTAATTTTGATATTATTGATACCAATAAAAACAGCGCTGCTAACACAAAGGCTTTTTTGCACAACACCTATTCCAGCGTTAGTGCGGATGTTGGTTTTGAATATATTTTACTTACAGATGAAGGCAATGACGAAGGTGGGGATTATGCTTATGAAACAAAGGTTGGCGTTAGTGTGCTGGATATAGGCAGCAGTAAATACAAGCACGGAAGCCGCAGCAGGCTTGCCGTTAGTGTTAAACCAGGGATTACAGATACGTTGTTAGAAAAGAAATTTAGTAATATAAATTCTGTAGATGATTTTAATGATAGCCTTGGTTCAATATCCAATACGTTTACACAAATGATAGGCAATTTTTATATTTATCAGCCTATGCGCTTAATGATTAATGTAGACCAGCACATTGCAAACAACTTTTTTGTAAATGCGGCTTTAACTGTACCTGTAATGTCGCTGGTGGCCAAAAATACCTTGCACATAAAAGACATGAATTTATTGGCTGTAACGCCAAGATGGGAACTAAAAGGAGTGGGCGCTTACTTACCCATATTGGTAAATAACCAAAAACAAGTATGGGTTGGGGGCGCTATAAAAGCTGGCCCAATATTATTAGGCACACATAATTTGGCTAACCTGTTTTCAAAAAATAAATCGCAAAACGGTGGCTTTTATTTGGCGCTTACTATTCGCCCTGGAAAAAAGTACGAGCGGCAAGAGCACCAGCCAAAAGATAAAGTACAGAATAAATTTTCACGCAATTTGCAATGCCCAAAGTTTTATTGAGCAAGCCACACGCAGTAAGAAAAAGGTAGTAAACTGAGGAAGTGTACCAAAAAGGTATGCGGTTGAAGTGAGTGACACAACAATGATGACCAAAGCTGCTGTATTAGCCGGGGCAAAAAGAATTTTTGCCCTGGCAGTAAAAATAATGCAGCAAAATTTATTGCTGCATTGTTTTTAAGTTATGCTCTATCAAGCAACCATATTATTGAACAATAAAATTATTATTGCTGGTATCCGCATCCATAAAAATTCCGCCATCCAGGGTTACTGATTTTATGGTTTTATTAGTTGCGATACTAACTGTTGTTACGTCTTGATTAGACGCCCAGATGTTTGGTGTTTGATGAAAAATTGATTTTGTGCCATCAGCATTTGTTACAATAATATTTACTGGTGCGGTAAAGCCCCCAATATTTTTTATTGTTACCGTATAACCTACTGTGGATTTTTTTACATCCTGTATGGCAAGGTCGATATAGCCATGGCTAAAAAACCAGCGGTTCCAAAACCAGTTAAGGTTGGTACCGGAAAGGTTGTTGAACGAATAAAAGAAATCCCACGGAATTGGATGCTTGCCATGCCAGCGATCCATAAAACCATGCAAGCATTTTCTAAAAACATCATCGCCCAACAAATCTTTTACGGCAAGGTAGCCGAGGGATGCTTTGCCATATTCGTTATTGCCCATCCCTGCTCCGTTCATCATATTGCCGGGTGTAATAATTGGCAAGTCTTCTTCAGCAGCAGGGTCATTTATCCACTGGTTTACCCTGAATTGCTTAAAAAATCCGGTAGCGGTTTCATTACCTAAATCAACGTTGCCAATTAGCCACTCAAAGGTGGTGGCCCAGCCTTCATCCATAAAACCATAGCGGTGCTCATTGATGCCCATATAAAACGGAAACCAGGTATGTGCAATTTCATGTTCTGCCACAAACCTCGAAAACGTAGTATCATCATAGGTTTCATCGTTTACCATCATAGGGTACTCCATACCTGCAAAGCCCTGTACAATAGTGGTTTTAGGAAAAGGATAAGCTACCCCCGGCCAGTTGCTGGATAGCCAGCTTAGTGCATGGCGGCCAAAACCTACCATGAAATGAAAATCTTTTGCGGTATCATTATAGGCTGCTTGCACACTTGCCCTTCGTTTAGTTTTTTCGTCTACAATTACGCTGCTGGCATCCCAAACGTAATGGTCGCTTATGGCAAGGGCGACATCAGTAATATTTGTGGCAGCCCATTTCCAGGAGTTGATATTATTTTGTTTGGTCACAATTTTCGATGCCATATCTTTTGCAGTGGCAACGTTTATCAATTCATCTGTCGTCATCGATTTAGTAAGCCTGTCTGCAAAAGTTGCCTGCAAAACTTCGCTGGTATTTTGTAAAGTGCCGGTGCTCCATACAACATAATTTTTAGGCACGTTTACGGTAAGCTTATAGTCGTTGAAGTCGTTATAAAATTCTTGTGCATCTGTAAACTCCATCCTGTCCCAGCCTGAGATATCATCCAACACGGCTATCCGTGGATAAAAGTAGGCGAGAAAATAAGTGGTTGAATCGAGCATGCCTTCCCTGCCGCTTTTAAGCGATACATCATAATGCCAATCGATAGAAAGCTGTACTGAATCGTGCGGCAGTAACGGATTTGGCAAACGTATCTGTTGCCAGGTACCATGATAATCAGGCTCCTGCCATTCTATATTTTTATCAGCTGATGACAACGCATCAATGTGCGTGCCGGAGGTAAGGTAATCATCCTGCGCATCGTTGTACCGCATAGCGCCAGGCTTATGGATGTTTACTATAAGTTTTACGATAGGGTTACGGATAGTATCTGGGCTATTGTTGATGTACGTGATTTTTTCAGACCCTTTTATAGCCCTTGATGGCGGGGCAGCGGTAATGGTAATATCGTAGCGGCCATAATTTTGCCAGTAATTTTTGCCTGGCATGCCATCGGCAGAACGGGTGCCTTTTTTAAAAGCTGCAGTTACATCTCTTGGCTGGTATAGCTCTTGCGCTTGTACAATGGAAAAGCTTATGCAAAAGCATGCACCAATTAGTAATTGTTTAAACATAGTTTTATTTTTTTGGAAGATAGAAAGAAATGGGATGCTGCTAAATTATTTTTATTAAAGGATAAGAAGAAGGTAAAAGTTTTGCTCCTCAAGTAATTTAAAACGTGCTTTCGCTCCCTTAATTTCCTTCGCTAAATTTCACCTACAATAGCTTTGCTAACAAAGCACGTTGTTTTACATTTTGAATCACTTTTTTGCAGCCCGTTGACTTACAACTAAATGAGGGCACCTGCAGCATAAAACAAAACTAAAAAAATTACAACGTCTCCATTAACAGCGCATTAAAATTTTGCAGCGATGATATCTTCAAGTCTGCCGCATTAAATTTTAGGTTTTGCTTATCGTGTATGCCTGGCACTGTCACGCAACGCATGCGGGCCGCCTTGGCAGCGATTATACCATTGAAAGAGTCTTCAAAACATAGGCATTCTGTTGGGCGGCTGTTGAGTGCTTCGGCACAATTTAAATATACCTGCGGATGCGGCTTGCCATAAGGCAGGTCGGCGGCAGATTCTATGGCCTGCAAATAATTGCGGATGCCAAGTTTATTTACCACCACATCAATTAATTTTATACCTGATGAAGTGGCAAGGCCAATCTTAAAGTTTCGTTCAATAAAAAAGTTGAAAATATGCGCTACGCCCGGCATTGGCTTGCCTTTGGCAGCTACTTTATCAACTACCGTCTGTAAGATATCACGCTCTGCATCGGCATTGTGTTTAGCTTCTATTTTATGGTGCGTAAACCACCACTCCACAAACTCTTTGGTACGCATGCCTGTGGTGGTGGCATATTGGGTTGGGCTAAGCTTAAAACCGTACCGTTTAAAAACTTCGTCGGCCGCTTCGCCCCAAAGTGGCTCTGAATCTATCAGTAAGCCATCCATATCAAAAATAACTGTGTTCAATTGCATAGTAGTAAAGATATTACAATACGTTTAAGATAAAGCCATTTCCTCTCCTTTGAAGAGGAGCAAGGTGAGGTAAAGCCAAAGTTATATCCTTAACTTGATGGCATTGGATTAATAGTGATGAAAAACAGGTTTGTAATAAAATCTGGTTTCTGCAGTGTTAAAAAATGATTAATACGTATATTGCATAACCACCTGAGGGTGTAAAAAAAATTTAAATGCCGCATTGGTTTAAACGATTTAAAGAGACGAGGCTTGTTAAGGGCATAGTGTATGCCATTGTGGGCATAGCCTCATACCCCGGCATTAATATTTTTAATAAGCTGCAGATAAATGGCATGGAAAACCTGCATAAGCTCCCTAAAAAAAATGTACTTTTTGTAAGCAACCACCAGACATATTTTGCAGATGTAATGACGTTCATCCATATTTTTTGTGCCGTTAGCTGGCGTAAAAAACATACGCTAGGGGTGCCTTATTATTTGCTTTGGCCCTTTACCCGCATAAATTATGTAGCCGCTGAAGAAACCATGAAGAGCAGCTGGATAAGCAGGTTGCTTAGCCTTGGTGGCGCCATAACAGTAAAGCGCACCTGGCGTACCGATGGCACAGAAATAAGAAGAAGTTTGGACCCCGCAGATACCAGGAAAATTGAACGGGCATTAAAAAATAATTGGGTCATTACTTTTCCGCAAGGCACCACAAAGCCTTTTGCACCAGGCCGTAAAGGCACTGCTTTTATTATTAAGCAGCACCGCCCAATTGTTATACCAGTTGTTATAAATGGCTACTGGCGTGCCTTTAATAAAAAAGGCCTAAAGTTTAAAAAAACAGGCTCTAAACTCACCGTTACTTTTAAAGATCCGTTGGTAATAAATTACGACGATACCAACGAAAATATACTGGAAGTTGTAATGGATGCCATTGAACAAAGCAAAAAATATATGCTTAAAGGCAAGCATCATTTAATGAGTTCGTTAGATAAATAAATGTATGGCACCTCTAAAAATAAGCTGGCACTACTGCTGGTTTTTATCGCTGCTTGTTTTATCCACAACAGCATTTTCACAAATAAATATTACTGGCAGGGTTGTAGATGAAAATGGCGATACGCCCATACCTAATGCCAGCGTATACTTTAATAATACTACCATTGCCACCAACACAAATAGCCAGGGCGCTTTTACTTTAGATAACGTAACATTATTAAATACTGAAATGGTAGTTGCCTGCAAAGGGTACGAAGTATTGGTATTTAAGCCAACAGCCGCGCAGATTGAAGGCAAAAGGATTGTGGTAAAGATAGCAGCCAAAACAAGGCCCCAAAAATCGGAAATAGCTTTTACAGAACCTGCGGCAAGGAGGCAGGCACTAGAAATTTTATTTCAAAGTTTTTTAGGCTTTACGCAGGAAGCCACCCAATGTGCCATACAAAATGCGCAGGCTATTTATTTTATGCAGGGCAATAACAAATCTGTTTTTGCTGCTTACGCCGATACAACAATAGTTATTATTAATAACATGCTGGGCTATAAGATGAACCTTGATATATCGGAGTTTTTTTATGACCAGTTAACGGGCGCAAATTACCTTACCGGCTACGTGCGGTACGAACCTTTAGGCAATAGCAAAACATATGCAAAGTACCGGCGGGATTGTTACTATGGCAGCACCATGCACTTTTACCGCAGCCTTATTGCTAACCAATTATACCAGCAAGGCTATGCCACTTTTTTAATACCGCCGGTAAAAGATAGCTCAAAAATGAGTTTCTATAACGACCCGGTAGCCGCTGCCGAAAATGAAAAGATGAGGGCTGTGCCGATACCTGCCAACCAAATTTTATACATTGACAGCGCTAATAATTTTTCTATCAGGGCAGAAGGAAAACTGTTGGTGCAATACATGAAAAACCCGGCAGGCAAAAAGTTTTTAACTTTAAATGAAAATACTAGTGGCAGCCTTAAAAAAGGCGTAGAATCTTTCCTGCAATTTAAAAAGGCGAATATTGGGCTCAACAATGCAGGAGTGCTAAGCGACCCAACAAGTGTTAACTATGAAGGCTACTGGAAGTATGAGCGGGCGGCTAATACACTGCCCTTCAATTATCAGCCAGATTAATTTGTTGTAGTTGTAAATAAGGCTTTCAGCTCTTCGGCATCTTCTGGCTTCATCTTTCCACTTAATATTAAACGTAATTGCCTTCTCCTGAGCGCACCTGCATAAAACTTTTTCTCTTCTTCCGACTCCGCAATTATTGGTGGCACTGCCGTTGGCCTTCGGTGGCTATCCAGCGCTACAAAAGTAAAGTAGGCTTCGTTACTTTCGTATTTGTGCTGGTGCCAGTTATCTTCTCCCCATACCTTAATGTATATTTCCATAGAAGTGTTAAAAGCCCTGGTAACATATGCTTCTATATGTACTACGTTGCCTAGTATAATGGGATTTTTAAAAGAAATATTATCTACAGATGCAGTCATGCTGGGGGCATTGCAGTGTTTGCTGCTTGCCATGCTGGCAGCAATATCCATCCAATACATCAGGCGGCCACCCATTAAATTACCAAACACGTTGGTATCGTTCGGCAGTACTAATTCATTCATTACTATAAAGCTTTCACTTGCTTTTTTTGGTATTAATTCCATAGGTATATTTTTGTAAAGATAAGGCCATAGAGCTACATATAAAACCCCGCCAATGTAGTGGCAGGGGTTTATACATTTTATGGATTGCTTATAAATACAGTACTTTTTATCCGGCAGCAGCTTTTTATTAAAGGGAGGTGCTGGCATAACTATGAGCCCATTAAGTACCATTTATTTACGACTCAACCAAAATCCTTCTTTTTGGAAAAGGCGAGCGAGGGCCGGTGCTGCCACATTTAAATTCAAATTCTTCATACGCTTTGTCTGATGCCGCGCCTCTCATTAATTGCAGCCCTACCGATTTTACCTGTTCGTTAAAATATTTGTTTGTTGTTAACGATGCCACAATACGGAGGGTTTCTGCCAGGAATATTTCCCTACTATAAAAACCAAAATCTGTAAATAATGCTGGCGGCAATGGCTGAGGATTTAAAGCAACCTCATTAAACCTTTCATTTGCCCATGGCGCTGGCTGGGGCCCATAAAAATGCCACCATTTGGGGCGAAAGTATGGCGGGCAAATATCATCGCCATCTTCATAACCTTGGGCCAGCCCGTCCATGGCGGCAAGCATCATTTCTTTGCCGATAGAAAAAAGTTGCTGCCTTATATCATGGGCAATAATTCTCCGGGCACTTTCTCTTATCATTTACGACAGCATTACCTCTGTTATAGCATCTGACAGAGGGTTGTTGCCCAACGGGCCTGCATCTATTTCGCCTAAACACAGGTTAATCATTTCTTTGATGTTTAGCACTTTTGATGATATCATTCTAGTTTCATACTACTAGATTTATCGTTGCCTACTCTATGACCGGATTTTCGGCTTCCTCCGTTTTATTTAAAATTTTAAATTATTTGTAGAAGATAAAAGGCTGTTGCAGTTTATGTTGCCGTTATTTACGATGTTACATCAGGCAGACATTGCCATCCAGCTTTTAATAAAAAACTGCTTTTTTCTTTTTGATACTGGCACCCATTCGCCATTGCTTAAACCGACTTTACCGCCGGTACCGCCAACATATTGGCAAATAAACTTTGTGTTTATGAGATGTGTTTTGTGGATACGGGCAAACTTTTTTTCCGTTAGCTTTTCTTCAAACCACTTTAAAAGTTTTGCAACTACCAGCGTTTTGCCATCTAAAAAAAACAGCTTGCTGTAATTGCTTATACCTTCAATGCGGATAATGCTATCGATTGTTATTACTTGTATGCCTTTGCAGGTAGGCAACAAAAAGGACGGGTGGTGATTTACAAATGCTTCCATAAATAGGTTTTTATGAAAGATTTGTCGTTATAATAGAAAGGACGGAAACATTTATTTGAAAAAAATTATTTTTCGTTTGCTTCATCAAGGCTTGCCAAATATTTTTCAGCATTGTCAAGGTGTTTGTTCCTTTTATCGGCAGGCATTTTGTCGAAAGTGCTTAGCAGCATGCCAAGCCTCGGATTTTTTGAAAAGAAATCCCGGTGCACATGCATAAAACGCCAGAACAAGCCATCCCATATTTCAGTCCAGCTTTCTTTAAAACCATTGCCTATGACTGCAGCTTTATGGTCGCTCATTTTTAAAATATAATTGCTGCCGCTTATGTACGGCTTGGTCGTCATAATGCCTCCATCCGCAAACTGCGTCATGCCATATACATTGGGCACCATCACCCAATCGTACGCATCTACATACATTTCCATAAACCAGCGGTAAACATCGTTAGGGCCAAATTCGCAGAGTAGCATAAAATTACCCATCACCATCAGCCTTTCAATATGATGGCTATAGCCTGTTTGCAAAGCCTTTTTTATCACATTGTCAATAGGTACAATGCCTGTATTGCCAGCCCAAAAACTTGCTGGTATTTTACGGGTAAAGCCCCAGTAATTTTTAGTGCGCTGCTTGCTGCCTTCACGTTCGTACACTATCCGTATAAATTCGCGCCACCCCATAATCTGCCTGATAAAACCTTCCAGTGAATTTATCGGCACGCCATATTTATCAGCTGCAATAATCGCCTTGTCAATAATTTGCTGCGGAGATAATAAGCCCGTATTAAGCATGGGAGAAAGTACAGAATGATGGAGGTAATATTCCTTTGCTACAATGGAATCTTCATAAATACCAAAGTTTGTAAAACGTTCTTTAAAAAATTTATCCAGCCATTTTTCAGCACTGGAAAAGTTGGTGGGGTAAATAAAATTATCGGCACTGCCATAATTTTTACCATAGTTTTTTGCAACGTACGTTTTAGCTTCAGTAACATAATCGTTTTTTTCAATTGCTGCAACAACCGGCGCTACTGCTGTTTTTGGAAACCGTTGCCTATTATCTGCATCAAAGCTCCACTGCCCGCCCAGTGGCTGTCCGCCTGCATCCAACAAAATATTTCTTTGCTTACGCTGGGCTACATAAAAATCTGTTTGAAAGTAAGTTTTTCTCCCATCAAAATAAGCCTTTACGCCATCCAGGGTGTTTAAAAAGTTTGGCGAAATATGTTCTATTATTTCAATGCCGTATTTGGCACAGCCTATTTTTATCCTTTTGCACAGCCAATTATCTGCAACATCAGCAATGTGGATGGCAGTAAATTTTTGCTGGTGTAAATGCACTAGTAATTTTCTTACATCAGCCAACTCATCCGTGGCTTCCACATACTTTACATCTACTTCTTTTTTCAGCAAAAAACTTTCATATTCCTTCATGCTTGCCCTATGCAGCACTAACTTTTGCTGATGAAAATTGTACTTTTTAAAAAACAATATTTCTTCTACTAAAAATACGGTTCGCCCAATGGAAATAGCAGGGTGCTGCTTAAATAACTGGTGCGGAAATATGATGGATGCTTCTTTCATTGTATAAAAGCGAACAAACAAAACAGCCATCGTATTGTTTAATAAATATTAACCGGCTCTCTATTTTATAGCATCCTTACGATAAAGACAGCCCTTCGTTAATTAAAAATATAATTCATTAATTATAATTCAATGCCGTTAAGTTAAGACCTTTCCTCTCCTTTGGAGAGGTTTAGGGTGAGGTAAAGACAAACATATAGATCCTTAACTTAACGGCATTGAATTATAATTTGTTATGTTCCTGCCAATACTAAAGCTATAGCCTCCCTGCACTACAGAGGAGGGTTCTAAACCATGCGAATTTAAAAAGTTCTTTTAAAATCATCTTACTATAAAAACCCTCCTTTGGAGGGTAGGGATGCTAACCTCTTGTACAAAATAACTATGCTGAGCTTTTACCACCAGATAGACAGAAGCGTAGATGGATTATCTTTGACAAATAATCTTCAAATTTTTATGGGTAAGACCACCAATATTTCTTTCGATAATACAGAATATGCATTTGCTTATAAAAAGGATAGCGAGTTAAAAAAAGCTAACTTTTTATTTAGCGCAATGGGTAAGCCGTGGCTGGTAAAAATAGGGTTGGCATTTACACCGTTAGCTATTAAATGGCATTTGCCTTTTACCACGCCCGCTATACGCAGTACCATTTTTCAGCAATTTGTAGGCGGCGAAACGTTAGTGGAAACAGCTACGGTAGCAAAAAAATTAGCAGCCTACAATGTTGAAGTAATACTGGATTATGGCGTAGAAGGCGGCGATGATGGAGAGGCAGGATTTGACCATGCCACGGAAGAATTTATAAGGGTAATTAATTATGCTGCCACACAGCCAAACATCCCTTTTATAAGTATCAAAGTAACCGGATTTTCTCGTTTTGCTTTATTGGAAAAAATAGATGCAAGCATGGGCATGTTAGAAGGTACGCTGATGAAAAGATACCTTGCGGCAATAGAGTTATTATCTACCACAGAAAAAGAAGAATGGCACCGTGTAAAAGTAAGGATGCTGGGCATGTGCGAGACAGCAGGCAATAAAAAAATTGGCTTACTGGTAGATGCGGAAGAAACATGGATACAAGACCCTGTTGATGCGCTTACTATTTTAATGATGGATACGTTTAACAAGAAGCGGGTAGTAGTTTACAACACAATTCAATTATACAGGCACGACCGGTACAAATTTTTGCAGGATAGCTATGAAGCTGCGGATGAAAGAAAATTTATCCTCGGCGCCAAACTGGTAAGGGGCGCTTATATGGAAAAAGAAAGAAGGCGTGCAGTTGAAATGAATTATCAATCTCCCATACAACCTAGTAAGGAAAGTACGGACAAAGATTATAATGCCGCTCTTGAATTCTGCATCAACCACCTTGATATTGTTGCCGTAATTATAGCCACACACAATGAGCAAAGCAATTTATTGGCAACTGATCTATTGCAACAAAAAAACATCCCGCTTAGTAACGGGCACGTACATTTTTCACAGCTATATGGC
Source organism: Ferruginibacter sp. (assembly GCA_025351645.1). Classification (GTDB taxonomy): domain Bacteria; phylum Bacteroidota; class Bacteroidia; order Chitinophagales; family Chitinophagaceae; genus Ferruginibacter. The sequence continues at coordinate 29,193 of JANXVN010000041.1, read as the reverse complement.
ATGAGCGACAACATTACTTTTAACCTTGCCAAAGCAGGCTGCTCCGTAAGCAAGTATTTACCTTTTGGGCCAATAAAAGACGTGATACCATACCTTATGAGAAGAGCGCAAGAAAACTCCTCCGTAAGCGGGCAAACAGGGCGGGAGCTGGGTTTGATAAAGAAGGAGCTGGCGAGAAGGAAATTAGGATAGTTTTTTTTATGCAGTGATAAATTATAAAGTAAAGACGAGCATTTCACTTTCTGCACTTGCTTTTGGAATGCGATAATGCTCTTCTTTCAAACCTTCCAAATGAAACTGTATGCTTTCAAAAATATTCTTTTCAACTATTAATTTTGTTTTGCCTGTTGCAGCAATACCAGGTAAATCGGGTACGTAAGCGGAATAGCCTGTTTTTGTTTTTTCGTAAACTACTAGATACTTTCTCATTTCTTATTTATTTGCGCTTGCTTAAATATACTATTTAGTGTTCCTAATGCTATTTCGTCACTCTGTTTGTGAAATGCAACTATTACCAATCCTTTTTTTACAGAATGCCGATATTGTTTATGACTTCCTTTTTATCGAACAAGGTACCATACATCAGATTTAATTATCTTAATTAATTCCCGCCCTTTCATCATAAAATTTATACCTTTTAATTGAATTTTAAATTCGTTGAACAGCTTCTAAAATTATTGGTAGTTATCAAGAAATATACTAATAATAAATATCCTGTATTATACTGAAAGTGTTATACTTAAAACGCCTCGCCGCCTCACCGGCAAAAAAAACTAAAAGTAAACATCCAGCGCAGTCCTAAAAGTATTGCAATGCGCTTCCATAATAATTTTTACATCAGCGCTATAGCCGCCGCCCATGCTAACCGCACATGGAATAGTATTTTGTTTCAATAAAGTAAATACAAATTCATCCCTTTGCCTGCAGCCTTCCGGCGATACTTGCAGCTTGCCATACCGGTCGGTATTTAAAATATCAACGCCGCTTAAAAAGAAGGCGAAATCTGGTCGTACATCAGTCAGTAATGTTGGCAAAATATCTTTTAATAATCCAAGGTACGTAGCATCATCAGTGCCATCTTTCAACCCAATATCCAAATCGCTTTTTTCTTTATGAAAAGGATAGTTATGCTCGCCATGCATACTAAAAGTAAATACCCTTTTATCCTGTTCAAAAAGCTTGGCAGTGCCATTGCCCTGGTGTACATCTAAATCTATAATGATGATTTTTTTTGCAAGGCCTTTCTTCAATAAATAGTTTGCCGCTATAGCCATATCGTTCAGCATGCAAAAGCCTTCGCCCCTATCTGCAAAAGCATGGTGCGTACCACCGGCAACGTTCATTGCTACGCCATGCTGCATTGCATAGTAGCAACAATCTATAGTGCCCTGTGCAATTACCAGTTCTCTTTCGGTTAAAGCCGGCGATTGTGGAAAGCCAATCTGGCGCTGTTCTTTAACCGATAATGTTTGGTTGTGCAGCCGCTCTAAATAAGCTTTATCATGCGTCCATAAAATAATTTCATCGTTACAAATAGCAGGCTGAAAAATATTATCTGTAGTAATACTGCCTTCATGTAAAAGCTGGGCTGGTATCAACTCGTACTTTAGCATCGGAAAGCGGTGCCCTTCTGGCAAAGGGTGTGCGTATATAGGCGAGTAGGCAATTTTCAGCAAGCTATTATTGGTCATTTAATTTGTACAAGAGTTTGTTCTACTAAAGCAAAAACACTTTCACCAGCTTTTGGTTCAATAGTATAAGTACCGGTAAATTTGCTAAATGCCGGCAGCACTGCATATTCTTTACCAAAATAAAAACAAGGAAAATGTAGCGACTGCCTGCCTGCCCCGCGGACTGTTACGCCGGGATGAATGTGGCCGCTAAAAATGTAGCCTTTATCTGGTATGGCGCAATCGTTAAAGTCGTGCACAAACATAAAAGCTCCAATAGCCAGCTCGCATTTATTTATTGTAATGCCAGCCTTAGCGTACCAGGCTTCTTTTAAAATATCGTGGTTGCCTTTTACTAAATGAATAGGGATGTCAGCAAAATCCTGCCGCCATTTTAAAAAGAATTCATGCTCCTTATTATCATGGCTATGAAACATATCGCCGATGATAATTACTTGCCTCGGCTTAAAAATTTGCAGCTGTGTTACCAGCCTTTGCATATCTTCTTTAAAAACAGCTTGCGGTATAGCAATGCCTGATTTGCGGAAATGCCCGGTCTTGCCCAGGTGCAAGTCGCTCATAATCAGTATTCTTTCTTCTTCCCAAAATATACACCGGCTAGCCGATAGTAAAAAAGTATTGCCCAATATAGTGTGCGGTATTAAAGCTGACATTACTGTAAAGGTAAATTGCACAGCGCACAACTAATGTGCAATTGGTTTTGAAATGAAAAAATAAGTAGCTACTTTACATAAAAATATTTTATTTATGACAGAAACTAACTCTACATCAGAAGTATTAGATTTTGCAAATGGCGAAAAAACTGTACTACCAACCGGTTTAAATGTGTTAACCATCTTAACTTTTATTGGTTCAGCCATTGCACTTATAAGTGGGGTATGGACTTACATTAGTGCAGAAAAATCATATAAAGCCATGGTGGATGCCCAGGATAAAATGGCAGACGCACCCGCATTTGTAAAAAAAATGATGGGACCAGAAATGCTGGAACTATCAAGAAAATCAATGGAAAATAAATTGCCTATTATGTTGCTGACTATTGTAGGTGCTGCGCTATGTATCTACGGCGCTATGGAAATGCGCAATTTAAAAAAGCAAGGTTATATACTTTGGCTGGTAGGCGAAATATTACCAGTTGTTGCTGGGTTACTATTTTTAGGCGCAGGGTTGTTTACTGGTTTTTCTTTAATATTTATGCTGTTTCCCTTAATCTTTATCATATTATATTCAGTACAAAAAAAGTACCTGATTTATTAACTGGCGTCTTATAATTTCATAGCAATGCAGGCGCTGCTTGTACATTATTGCGCAAGCTGGGCCTGCATTCTTTTTATACGGTCTTCCAGCTTTTCTGATGATAAGATTTCTCTTAAGCTATCTACTTTTAAAGGGAAGCAAAATGGCGTTAACCGTACCGGGAACTTTATAATAATATTGCCTTTTTGTATACGCTCAAGCATGTTCCTCAACCGCACTTCTTCCATCTGCTGATCAAGCACTTCCTGATAGGCTTGCCGTAGCAAAATATTTTTAGGGTCATATTCGCTGAACACGCTAAAAAGCAGGCTGGCACTGTTTTGTAAATGCCGTTGCTTTACATGTTCGCCCGGCATGCCTTGAAAAATCAAGCCCCCAATTACCGCCACATCCCTAAATTTTCGTTTAGCCATTTCTACGCTATTTACAGACCGTTGTATATCTTCAAATAAATTATTTAAACTAAACAATTCATACACGTTCGTATCGTCAATAGGTATAGGTTGGTCGCTCAATAATTCAAAGCCATAATCGTTCATTGCAAACGAAAATGTAATGGGTGTTATCTGCCCGATGCGCCATGCCAATATTGCTGCCATTGCCTCGTGCACCAACCGCCCTTCAAACGGATATACAAATAAATGAAAGCCATCTTTGGTTTCGATATGCTCTATCAGCAATTCATTTTCTTTTGGTATGTGCGATAATTGCTGCTGCAGGTCAAACAGCGGTTTAAGCGCTGTTAGCTCAGGCTCGCTGGCCTTTTCTTTTTTGGTAAGGTCGAGCCCGTTCATTTCAAAAGCCTTGTCAAAAGTCTTCCGTAGCATTTGCCCAAGGTTGGCACTTAATGGCATGCGCCCACCATTCCAGCTAGGCACAATAGACTTACTGGAGTTTGATTTTTTTACCAGCGCCGTCATATCTTTTATCATCAAAAATTCCAGGTTCCTTCCCGCCAATGTAAACACATCGCCAGGCGTTAGCCTACTAATAAAATATTCTTCTATCACACCAATATAACCACCACTTAAAAATTTTACTTTCAGCATAGAGTCGCTTACAATAGTACCGATGTGCATGCGGTGGCGCATGGCCATGCGGCGGTTGGGCATGTGGTACACGCCATCAATAACTTCAATTTTTTTATACTCGTCGTATTGCTGTAATGCAGCGCCACCGGCAGTTAAAAAAAATAATAGCTGCTGCCATTCATCCTCTGTAATATCACTAAAGCAATAAGTTTTTTTAATTTCTTCAAAAATTTGGGCAGGCACAAAACCATCTGATACGGCTAAGGTGCACAGGTATTGCACCAGCACATCAAAGCATAATAACATTGGTTCCCTGCTTTCAATAAATGTTTGGGCGATGGCCGTTTTAAGTGCTGCAGCTTCAACTAATTCCAGCGAGTGCGTTGGTAAAAAATATATCTTGCTAGTGGCATCCGGCTGATGCCCGCTTCGGCCTGCTCTTTGTAAAAATCGTGCAACGCCTTTGGGCGAACCAACTTGTATTACCGTATCTACCGGCCTAAAGTCTACGCCTAAATCAAGGCTTGCAGTACAGACTACCGCTTTCAATTTTCCTGTATGTAAATTGTCCTCTACCCACAGCCTTAAATCTTGTTCAATACTGCCATGGTGCAAAGCAATAGCACCGGCTAATTCCGGCGCTACATTCAGCAATGCCTGGTACCATCTTTCCGTCATGCCACGGGTGTTAATGAAGATGAGCGTGGTCTTATTATTGTTGATGATCGGTATTACTTTTTCTACCAGCTTCAAGCCCAAATGCCCTGCCCACGGGTATTTTTCTATCTCATCCGGAAGTATGGATTCTATCTCTATTTTTTTATTGATGATGGCTTTTATTATTTTGCCCGGTTTGTCTGCATTACTCAAAGTAGCCAGCAGCACATCTCTTGCCTGTTCCAAATTACCAATAGTTGCAGAGATGCCCCAAATACTTACCGATCTTTCAGTAGGCTTTTCTTGCTGTATATTGTTTCTTAACGCAATAATCCTGGATACCGCCAGCTCAACCTGCACGCCTCTTTTACTACCTAATAATTCATGCCATTCATCAACGGCCAATATTTTTAAAGAAGTGAAAACTTCCGGGTAATGTTTTTGTGCCAGCAACAAATGCAGGCTTTCTGGGGTAATGATCAGCACTTCCGGCATCTGCCTTTTTTGTTTTGCACGGTCGCTCATCGTAGTGTCGCCATTGCGGATGCCAACCTTCCAGCTCATCCCTAATTCAACAATTACTTCATCCATTGCACGACCGATATCCTTTGCCAGCGCACGCAAAGGCGTTATCCAAATAAGCTGTAAGCCGCTCTTGATTTTGGTTTGATAGTTGGTTGGGTGATGATTTATAAAATCGATGACAGCGCCTAAAAAAACAGAAAATGTTTTGCCGCAACCGGTTGGCGCATTTACCAAACCACTTTTGCCTTGTATAATTTCTGCCCAGGTTTGTTGCTGAAATAAAAATGGATGATGCCCTTTTTGAGCAAGCCATTGGTTAATGATTAAATATCCCTTTGTAGACTTCAAAAATGTTTATTGTTTTTTGTTTTTTGTTTGGCACTGATTAATTCATAAAGTACCCTGCCTATGCTATTATTATTAATGATCCAATGCCGTTAAGTTAAGGATTAAAATGTTTGTCTTTACCTCACCCTTTCCTCTCCAAAGGAGAGGAAAGGGCTTAACTTAACGGCATTGATTAATGATCTATTAAATAATTTTCCATTAATTTATAATCTTTTTCAAATACATAGTACTGGTAATTCCGCCGGCTGTCGGATCACTCATTTGTACGGTAATAGCTTTGTGGTACTCCTTTTCAATTTGCTATCCAGCCTCCCAGCCCTCCAAAGGAGGGTTCCTGGCCTCAGCTACATTGCTACTTCTTTTCATGTGTCGTAAGGGTACCCCTGTTCCATTTGCAAATACTCTTCAAATCAGCTTGCTCAATAACCCTCCTTTAGAGGGCAGGGAGGCTGGGCTGTTGTTGCTTTACAGCATCTTCAAATATTCAATCACCGAACGCCTTTCTTTTTCTGATAAATTATCACCAAAATAATGCCCTTCGTTACTAAATCCTTTTAGTGTTGTGTTGTATACTTCGTTATTACCAGCAGCATCTTTTATTTGATAATCATAGCCAGGAATATCGTAGTTATAAGTTGGTGCTATGAAATTTCGTTGCCAGTATTTCGGCCGCTTCTTACTATTCAAAACACCTTCTAAGTTAGGCACAGAGCCATTGTGCAGGTAAGGCGCCGTTACCCAAATACCATCAAGCGGAGGCGCAATATAGCCACGGTAAGGTACTAGTTTGGCAGGATGATCGCCGGTGCTGAACCAGCTATTATTAAACCAATCCACCATTTGCGGGTTGCTATAGTTAGAAGTAAATAGCGAAGAATCTGTCTGTATAATGGACTCAGGTATCAGCAGGTTAGGGTAAGTTCCTTTATCGCCATAAGTACCGTGGCAGTTGGAACAGTTTGCAGTAAAAATATTTTTCCCTTGCACTGCCATTGAAGCATTTATTGCCTTGGGAAATTTTGGCGGCTGTATAGAATTGATATAAGCAAGCACATCATTAAAATGGGTGTCCACTTCTTTTGCTTCAGTAGTATCCGTAACCGTTAGTAAATTGCTGGCCATTAAAAAGCGGCCAAAATCGCCACGCCCAAAACCATTGTAAAACATGGCATTCTTCTTTTTCAATAACCACCATGCAGGTACATCCGTAGGTATAATTTCGTTGGGCATCTGCATTAGGTTCTGGTCGCTCCATTTTAGGGTGGCCGGGTCCCGGTGGCTTACTAATAAAAACGCAAGCCCATCTGCAAGGTTAACGCCCTTTGTGCCGGTAATTAATTGTGGTGCAATTATTTTAATGGAGTTGATAAAGTTTTTTGCAGCCTCGTATTTTTTGGCATTTTCACCTGTGAGGTTCTTCAAAAATTTTTCCGCAAACAAGGCAGTATTTTCTCTGTTGATGGTATAATCTGATAAAGAATTTCCCAAGCCGACAATTAGCTTTCCATCAAAAACCTGTGCATGGCATTGCAGGCAATTAGGTGCTACTATTTCTTCTCCGTTAGGCGCTTTCACCGCTGTAAAATCGTGACGAAGATTTTTATTGTTGCCTGTCCGGCCTAAATAATTGTTAGTATCTTTTGGCGAGCCCATCATAAACAATGAATAGGGGATGCCGCTTTTTAAATAATCACCCGTCACTAAATAGTTATATCCTTTTTTTGCATCGCCGGTACGTTGCTTGCTAGGCGCAATAAACTCCGGATCTTCTTTAAGGCTATCGGTGATGGTTACGAAAGCAAAGGAAATAATAACAATAAAAAATAAGGCGCCAAATTTTTTCATGTTTCAATTTAAGTAAATAACATTTTATATTGTTGATGTGTTTAAAGCGCTGCCATCATTAGCTTCGATGGTGTATTGGGCATTGTAGGTTTTTAACATTTCCTTCAAATCATCCAGCGTATTTATTTCATCGGGTTTTTTATCGGTACGCCAACGGCTCATCCGCGGAAAACGTAATGCCACGCCGCTTTTATGGCGATTGCTAGCGGCAATCCCTTCAAATGCAATTTCAAAAACGAGCGCTGGTTTTACAGTGCGTACCGGTCCAAACTTTTCTAAGGAATTTCTTTTTACAAAATTATCAACCTGTGCAAATTCTTTGTCCGTAAGCCCGCTATAAGCTTTTGTAAACGGGATTAGTTTGTCGCCATCTTTTACGGCAAACGTGTAATCCGTATATAAGTTGCTTCTGCGGCCGTGCCCTTTTTGTGCATATATCATTACGGCATCAATTGTAAGCGGGTCAATTTTCCATTTCCACCAATCGCCTCTTTTACGGCCAACCTGGTAAGGCGAGTCTTTTCTTTTTAGCATAATGCCTTCGCTGCCCATATCCCTGGAGCCTGTCCTCACTTCCCGTAATTCATCCCAATTTGTAAAGGGGATTACCGGCGAAATATGCAATGCGGGATGATGGATGTTGCCGATAATTTCTTCCAGCAATGCCCTTCTTTCTACCATCGGCCGGTAACGGATATCTTCGCCCAAATACTCTAATAAATCATAAGCTATAAAACCTACGGGCGCTTCTGTCAATTGTTTTTTGGTGATGTTTTTTCTGCCTATCCTTGTCTGCAAGGCGGCAAATGGCAAAGGCCTAAAAATGCCATCTTGTGCAGGTGCAGCAAGGCTGATGATCTCGCCATCTATCACGGTTCCTTCTGGTAACATATTTTTAAATTCGTTGTACTCTGGAAACTTTTCTGTCATCAATTCTTCGCCTCGGCTCCATACAAAAAAATCGTTGTTGCGCTTGATGACCTGCCCTCGTATGCCATCCCATTTCCACTCTGCCTGCCATTGGTTTTCCTCTGCCAAACTCTTTAAATCTTCTTCTACAGCATAGGCTAAATAAAATGGGTAAGGCTTCGAAAAGTCAGTATTGGCGGCATCTTCGCTTAATAAATTATCAAAGGCAGTTTCTGCCGGGTCCCAATTGCCACTAATGCGGTGGGCAATGATAGAAGGCGAGATATCCACCGATTTTGCCAGCGCATTCACCATCATTTTTTGCGAAACGCCGATGCGAAAACCGCCAGTTATCAGCTTGATAAACACAAACTTTTCATTGCGGCCCATCTGTTGCCAGCTATCTATAATAAATTCTTTTTTTACTTCGTCTGCTTCCTTTTCAATACGGATAAATGTTTCTAAATAATAAGATAAAGTGTGTTCGGAAGTAAAGGCCGTACGATGTTCGGGCTCTGGTAATAATAAGGCGATTGTTTCGCCAAGGTCGCCAACGGTATGGTAGCATTCATCAAACAACCATTGCGTAATGCCGATAATTTCTCTGCACCAGCCCTGCAAAATAGTTGAGTTAATAATACGCTTGGGGCGCCGCCCGCTAAAGATGGCTATCACCCATGTCTTGTCTTTATCTGCCGCTACGGCAAAATAATTTTGCAAGGCTTTTAGCTTATCATTTGTTTTTGTGCTGGTGCCTAAAACATTTACCAGATCTGCAAATTGCTTCATACATTTTCTTCGTTTATGATGGCTGTATTATCTGCTTGGTCTTCTATAATGGCTTCGGTTTTATTGTCTTCTTCTTCGCCGCCGTACTCTGTTTTTACTTCGCCAGCTTCTATGCCCTGCTCATTTAAGTAGCGGCTAAACGCTGCCTGAAAGCCATGCGTGGCGAACACTTTTTCAGCGCCGGTGGCTTTTACGGCTTGCAATAACCCCTCCCAATCCGCATGGTCGCTTAGGGCGAAACCGGCGTCTGTATTGCGCCTGCGGGCATTGCCCCGTACCTGCATCCAGCCGCTGCAGGTGCCTACGCTGTAGGGGTAAAATTTTTTCATCCATGGCGTGCCGTCTGCGCTGGGTGGCGCTATTACTATGTTTCCAACCATATCCTCTTTAGGTGTTTCGGGCGTTACCCTTATAACTTCCGGTAAATTCCAGCCGCTGTTTACCAATGCCTGGTGTACGTTCCAAACGGCACCGTGTACGTAGACTGGCAGCCCCATTTTAGATAAAGGCATTAGCACCCGTTGCGCTTTGCCTAAACTATACGCAATCAGCACGCTTGTTTTTTTATCTTCTTTATTTTGGGCAACCCAATTTTTAATATCGTCAAAAATATCGGCTTGTTTTTTCCATTTGTAAATGGGCAGCCCAAAGGTAGATTCTGTTATAAATACATTGCACTTTACGGGTTCAAAAGAGCCGCTTATGCCATCGTTTTCGGTTTTATAATCGCCGCTGGCAACCCATACTTCGCCGTTGTATTCAACCCTTATTTGGGCGGCGCCAATGATGTGTCCTGCGGGATGAAGCGATACTTTTACGCCATCTATAAATACCGGTTCGTTCCAACCTACGCTTTCGTATACGTTATCGCCTAAGCGTAGCTGCAATAAAGGTTTGGTAAGATGGTGGCACAAATAATACTTGCTTCCAGGGCGTGCATGGTCGCTGTGTGCGTGGGTAATGATGGCTTTATCTACCGGCTTCCAGGGATCGATATAGAAGTTGCCCTGGCGGCAGTATAGGCCTTTGTCGGAAAATTCTATTAATGCCATTATTTTTATAGTTGCCCCGTCTCCTAAAGAGGGGTTATTTTACGACCCTACTTTTTTAGGAAGAGGTATTTAAACTTATTAATTTATTACCTACTGTTATTTGATATGCTCTAAAGTTAGTTATGTAAGATCCCTGAAAAACTGAAGTACAAGTGTGTGGATTCCTTACCCTCCAACAATAGTTTCCAGACTCTGCCAAATCATAAACCTCTTCAATATAAATGTGCTTGAACCCTCCTTCGGAGAGCAGGGAGGCTTGAATTCCCCTCATTGCCAATCTGCATAGTTCAGTAATGTTCATTATAGCTGCTGTCTTTTGTACAAATGTGCGACGCCACCGCAGTTGCACATAGCTGCTGTATTGGTTGGGGCAACAAAAAACCATATTTTGAAACTACACCCATTACATTAACTAACCATTGTCTTTTTATTACTACGGCAACGGTCGCTGCAGTACTTTACTTCTTCCCAATTTTTCTGCCACTTTTTACGCCAGGTAAATGGAAGGTTGCAAACAATGCAAATTTTAGTTGGCAGATGTTGTTTTTTGTGCGTCATTGCTATAAATAAAAAGGTTATTATACTTACAAATAAGCGGGCATATTGTTGTGCCTGCAAAAAATACATACCACGCAAAAAGCCCGCTGGTACGGGCTTTACAATTAATTATATGGTGGTACGCATTACCAGGCTTTGCTGGTTGCACCGTTCATTATTTTTACGAAATATAAATGCTTGTTCTCAAAATAATCTGGAAAATTGGCGTCTTTTTTTAGCATTACCGGCCTAAAATTGTAGTCGGAAAAAACTTTAAAGCCTTTGTCGTTTAAATGGTTCATCACATCGCCGGGGTATTTCGTTACCAGTTTTGTAAAAAGATACGTGCATTCGAACCCTTTAAAAACCATATCGGTCGCTTTGTTTTTATATTTTTTTGTGTAGGCGCTATTCAGCATTTTACTATAGGCATCCCACTTGGTGTTAAAGTACGGCGTAGTAAAATAGACTGGAAAATCTTCGTACATATCCTTCTTCACTAGTGCCTTAAAATTATCCCAGTTAGGCATGCCTAATAAAGTAATGGGGTAGGTTTCATGCAGCTCGTAACAGGCGGCGGTAAGGTTAGTGGCAAAAGTTTCATCGAGCGAGCCGCCGATTATAACGGTTTGCCGGTTACTATCCAGCTTGTTCCTGATAAGCCCTGGCGAAACAGTGCTATCAAAGTTTAATGTTTGTATATCCAGCAGGGGCTTGCCTTCCTGCCCGTTTATTTGTTTAAAATAGGCGGCCACTTTATCTTCCTGCGGTCCTTTTTGGCGGCAAAGAAAAATTTTATCGGTGCCATGGTTTTGTATTAGGTAGCTAAAGATGGCTTCGCAATGCGCTTTTAAAGTAGAGTTGACAACCACTAAAAAAGGGTTGGCTGTAACGCCGCCATCGTTGGGGTAAGTGGCGGAAATAAAAGGGATATTTTTTGAGAAGGCAAAATCTGCCAATTGCTTAAATTCATTATCTTTAACAGAGCCGATTATGATATCGAGCTTATCCAGTTTTTTATTAGCTATCAGTTGTGCTACATTTTCTGTGTAGGATTTTGTATCATAAATATAGGCGTCTACATTTCCTTTTTCAATATCCATAGAATCCAGCGCTATTTGTGCGCCATGGATAAACTCCAGCCCAGGCGTCATAAATTTTGGGATGGCATCTTTAAAGCGGATAGTGCCGGTATTTGTAAAAATAGTATCCAGGTAAAGAGGCGCAAAAATACCTACGTTATAAGTTTTGCTAACCCTAATGTTGGCAGTATTGCTTTGTGCGTTGGCGGATAAAATAGTAGAATTAAAAGCTATGGCCAGCAGGGTAGCCAGCAAAAAACCCAACCTTCTTCCTGAAAATAATTTATTCATATTTTTAACTTTATCGCAAGTTGGGCTGTTGAATTAATATCAAAAATTGGCAATAGGGTGTTGATTAAACTTTGCCGCAGATGTGCAGATTAAATACAACCGTAATTTTTTGAATCTGCAGTAACATTGGCAGTAGGTGTTGATTAATCTTTGCCGCAGATGCGCAGATTGGATACAACCGTAATCTTTGGATCTGCGGCTAAATAAATAAACGTTAAGCCTCCTGTATATTCTTGCAAGTATATTTTATTCCCATTCAATAGTAGCGGGCGGCTTGCTGCTTATATCGTACACCACCCTGTTAATGCCTTTTACATTATTAATTATTTCATTGCTGATATCAGCTAAAAATTCATAGGGCAAATGTGCCCAATCCGCCGTCATGCCATCTACAGAAGTTACAGCACGTAAAGCTATTGTAAATTCGTACGTCCTTTCATCGCCCATTACCCCTACGCTTTTTACCGGCAATAAAATAGTACCAGCCTGCCACACACTCGAATACAAATTAGCTTTTTTTAAGCCATTTGTATAAATAGCATCTGCATCTTGCAATAATCGTACCTTTTCTTCATTCACTTCTCCTAAAATACGGATGCCTAAGCCAGGGCCAGGAAAAGGGTGCCTAAACAACATATCATGCGGCAAGCCAAGCTCCACGCCTACTTTGCGTACTTCATCTTTGAACAGCGAACGCAAGGGCTCTACCAAAGAAAGCTTCATAGTATCAGGCAGGCCGCCAACGTTATGGTGCGATTTAATGGTAACCGATGGCCCGTGTACAGCGGCAGATTCAATCACATCAGGATAAATAGTGCCTTGCCCTAAAAAATCAATGTTTTCCAGCAGCTTGGCCTCCTGGTCAAATATTTCTATAAACCCGCCACCTATTATTTTTCTTTTTTCTTCAGGGTCTGTCTTACCTGCCAGGGCTGTGTAAAAATGTTCTTTGGCATCAATGCCTTTTACGTTCAGCCCAAGCTTGTCGTAAGTGGCTAGTACTTCTTCAAATTCATTTTTGCGCAGTACGCCGTTATCTACAAAAATCCCGAATAAATTATTGCCGATTGCCTTGTGTATCAATGTAGCCGCAACGGTACTATCTACGCCACCGCTTAATGCCATTATCACTCTTTTATCGCCAATCTTTTCTTTCAGCGCAGCAACGGTATCGCTTATAAAATGTGCTGGTGTCCAGTCTTGTGTGCAGCCACAAATAGCTACTAAAAAATTTTTGATGATGGCCTTTCCTTCGGTGCTATGGTACACTTCCGGGTGAAACTGGATGCCGTATAAAGGCTTGCCTGCACTGGTACGCATAAACGCAGCAATAGGAATGCTATCGGTGGTGCCTAAAATCTCAAAGCCTTCCGGCAATTCTTTTACGGTATCGCTATGGCTCATCCAAACCTGGCTTTGCGGCAATACGTTTTGTAGTAAAGTATCTTGTTGGATAATTTCTAAACGTGCACGGCCATATTCTCTCTTATCACTTTTTTCTACTTTGCCACCAAACAATTTAGCGGTCAACTGAGCGCCATAACATACGCCCAGTACGGGTACCTGGGCGGCAATGGCTGCTATATCCACCGTTGGCGCATTTTCTTCATTTACCGAAAACGGAGATCCGCTAAGGATAACGCCTTTTAGTTCAGGGCCAAAAACTATGCCTTTGTTGTAAGGCGTTATTTCGCAATAAACATTGGCTTCCCTAACTGCCCTTGCAATTAACTGTGTGTATTGAGAACCAAAATCGAGTATTAAAATTTTTTCCGTCATGTGGCTGCGAAGGTAAATAATTAGTTTATCAGCTCCATATAATTAGCGAATTAAGTTAGGGAATACAATTTTTGTCCGGGCTAATACAGCAGCTATGTTGGCCTTCATAGGCCCGTCTGAATGGCAGCCGGGCGGACGTCGCACTCTTGTACTTTGTTTTTTATTGGGCTTTTACCACTATGTATGGGGCGCAGTAGAAAGTAAGCTTGTGACGATCAATTGAAATAACACACTACAGCCAAGGGATAGGTTATACTTAGCCACCTAAAAAGCCTTTATAAAAGTAGTGTTACAAAAAATTTCGCTGTTAAATGTGCTGAATATAAATAAGATAAAAGCCGTGGCAAAAAAAATGTCTGTTGATTAACTAATTCATTGCTTTTTACGCCAAATCCTATCTTTGCCCCGCATGAAAAAAGCCTTAATACAATTACACATCGCCATCTTTCTCGCAGGGTTCACGGCCATATTAGGTAAGCTAATCGGTTTAAATGAAGGCTTAATTGTGTGGTACCGTTTATTATTGACCGTGCTAACCTTAGGGCTCATCTTATTTTTCAGGAAACAATTAGAACGCATTTCTTTAAAAGACGCCTTAAGAATATGCGGTGTAGGTTTTATAGTAGCCGCACATTGGGTAACTTTTTATGGCAGCATCAAATATGCCAATGCCTCAGTGGCGCTGGTATGCCTCTCTGCATCAGGTTTTTTTACCGCTTTTTTTGAGCCGCTTATTTTCAGGAGAAAAATTATCCTTAGGGAAGTATTGTTAGGCTTAATAGCCATTGCAGGCATTTACATCATCTTCGATTTTCACCCGCAATATAAAGTGGGCATTGTTTTCGGCATCATCGCAGCAATACTTAGTTCCATATTCCCTATATTCAATAAACAACTACTGCAGCGTTTTACGCCCGCTACACTTACATTATACGAGCTAGGCGGCGGTTTTTTGGTGTTGAGCTTGCTGGTGCCTTTTTACTTAATGAAATTTCCGGCTGCTTATTATATGCCTACCAACTGGGATTGGGTATGGCTTTTTGTACTTGCGTGGCTTTGCACCGTAGTATGCTTCGACCTTCAATTGAATGCTTTAAAAAAAGTTTCGGCCTTTACCAGCACGTTAAGTTACAATCTGGAGCCTGTTTACGGCATCTTGCTGGCTTTTATTTTTTTAAAAGAAAACAAAGCGTTGAATGGGCATTTTTACATCGGCGTAGGGCTTATTTTATTAGCCGTAATTTTGCAAATGGGCTTGCTTTGGTATAAGAACCGGCAGCTTTCCTACTCAAAAACCTAGATTTTTTTACAGCTTATATTATCTTTACAACGGGCAATTAAAAAAAATCAACTTTCATCTACCAAAAATGAAATGTTTTCCCTACCTTCGCCGTCCAAAAAATTAGTACAATGGCTAGAGTATGTCAGGTAACCGGAAAGAAGCCTATCACAGGTAATAAAGTATCACATTCAAACATAAAAACCAAGCGTAGGTTTTTGCCAAACTTGCAAACCAAGCGCTATTTTTTAGCTGAAGAAGATAAATGGGTAACCTTAAAAGTTTCTTCAGAAGCAATCAGGACCATCAACAAAAACGGCTTGTTTTCAGTAGTAAAAGAACTAAGGGCTGCAGGCGAAAAAATTTAAACCCACCCATTCTCTTTTGAAGGGGAACGGGTAATAAACTCAATAACAATGGCAAAGAAAGGTAACAGGGTTCAGGTTATTTTGGAATGCACTGAGCATAAAGCTAGTGGCAAACCAGGTACCAGCCGCTACATTACAAAAAAGAACAAAAAGAATACTCCTGAACGTTTGGAACTGAAGAAATTCAACCCAATACTTAAAAAAGTAACTGTACACAAAGAAATTAAATAGATAATTAGCAAATTAGAAAATGTGACAATTAGCCAATGGTGCTGGTTCCATTCATTTTCAAATTTTCAAATTTTATAATTTTCAAATTAAATAGTCATGGCAAAAGCAGCTTCAAAAAACTCAAAAATTAAGGATACCAAGGCTTCAGCAGATGCTAAGAACTGGACAAAAGTTATACGTGCCGTACGTAGCCCTAAAAGCGGTGCATACACTTTTAAGGAGTCTATCATCCACAAAGACAAAATCAAAGAACATTTAGGCCAATAGTTTTCACGTATTGAGCATTAATATATTCAAGCTGTTCTGATTAATATCGGAACAGCTTTCTTAATTTTACCCAAACCCATCCAAGGTTTTAGTAGCTTAATTTATACTAATCATCAAATAAAATATCTTTTAGGAGATTATAAGCATGGGACTTTTTGATAAACTTTTTGGCAAAAAACAACAGCAGGAAACCCTTGAACAAGGCCTTCAAAAAACCCGTGAGGGATTTTTTAGCAAAATAACTAAAGCCATCGCCGGCAAAAGCACGGTAGATGAAGAAGTATTGGACAACCTGGAAGAAGCATTGGTAAGCGCTGATGTGGGCATAGAAACAACAGTAGAAATCATTACCCGGATAGAAAAAAGAGTAGCCAAAGATAAATACCTCAATACCAGCGAGCTCAACGGTATCCTCAAACAAGAGATACAAAATATATTAGTTGCTGCTCCGCAGGATACAGCTTACGAAAATTACGAATTACCTGCCGGGCACAAGCCGCATGTAATTTTAGTGGTAGGTGTAAATGGCGTAGGCAAAACTACAACAATTGGTAAGCTGGCGCATAATTTTTCACGGGCAGGCAAATCAGTTTTGTTGGGCGCTGCAGATACTTTTAGGGCAGCAGCAGTTGATCAGCTAACCATTTGGAGCGAACGTACCAATGTACCAATCGTAAAAAAAGAAATGGGTAGCGACCCCGCATCAGTGGCTTACGATACAGTAATTAGCGGCGTAGCTAAAAATGTTGATGTAATTATTATTGATACCGCAGGGCGCTTGCATAACAAAGCGTACCTGATGGATGAATTGACCAAAATTAAACGTGTTATCCAAAAAGTAATACCCGAAGCGCCGCATGAAGTAATGCTGGTTTTGGATGGCAGCACCGGACAAAATGCGTTAGAACAAGCAAAACATTTTACAGCCGCCACAGATGTTACGGCGCTAACTATTACAAAATTAGATGGTACCGCAAAAGGCGGTGTGGTGCTGGCTATAGCCCATCAATTTAATATACCTGTAAAATTTATCGGTGTTGGTGAAAAGGCAGAAGACTTATTGATATTTAATAAAAAAGATTTTGTAGAAGGGTTGTTTAATGTAGAAGGATAATTATCTTTTTAAACAATTTAGTTTTTAAATAATAGAAGCTTGCTATAATTTTTAGCGAAAATAAGCAAGCATAGCTCATAAAATATATTATGGTAGAAGTTGGAAAATATAATCTCCTTAAAGTAATACGAGAAGTAGATTTTGGCGTGTACCTGGATGATGGCGCAGACGGTATTTTATTGCCAAAAAGGTTTGTGCCAACCGCAACGGCCATTGGTGATGAATTAAATGTTTTTTTATACCACGATGGCGAGGACAGGCTTATTGCGACTACCCAGCATCCAAAAGGCGTACTGGGCGATATTGTAAAAATGCGTGCAGTGACTATTACCCAGCACGGTGCGTTTTTAGATATGGGCTTAATGAAAGATATTTTTGTGCCCAAGACAAAGCAGATATTTGAAATGCGGGTGAATGGCGATTACCTTGTAAAAATTTATTTAGATGAACAAACAGGACGGATTGCCGCCACTGAAAAGCTAGAACCATTTTTAAGCAATGAAGAACTGACTGTAAAAGAGCTGGAAGTGGTAGACCTGATTGTTTATCGCCGTACGGATATTGGCTATGTATGCATCATCAATAACCAGCACACAGGCGTACTGCACTCAAACGAAATTTACCGCAACATTGGCGTAGGAGATAAATTTAAAGGATTCATTAAAAAAATATATCCTGTAAGCAATGAAAATGCAGACCGCTTTAAGATAGATGTAGCTGCCGGAAAACCAGGTTACAATAGGGTTGAAGACGAAGCTGGAAAAGTATTGCGTTTATTAAGCGAAAATAATGGCTACCTGCCTTACAACGATAAAAGCAAGCCAGAAGATATTTACGATTTTTTTGGCATGAGCAAAAAAACCTTTAAGATGACAACTGGCAATTTATATAAAGAAAGAAAGATAGCTTTTGAAAAGACAGGTATAAAATTGTTGGAAGAATAATTTAAGACTAATAATAATATATTTATATCCGCTGCAGCTTTGTAGCGGATATTTTATTTTGTGGAAGAAGCATTTTTTCAACAACATTAAAGAATTGCTTTACGGCACTAGCCACTCTGCAACAAAACTCCCATCTAGATTATAAGTAAAACCAGCCCTTCTATGCCCTTTGCTGTTTAGCCAAAGCCACTCCATCCAATTAATAGAAGTTACAACCATTCCGAAATTTTTTCGGCCTGCTTCGCTTTCTTCCTGCGAAGGGTCATTGGCTTCAAATGCAGCAGGCAAACCACTTACAGGCACTGGTGTTGGTGAAGATGGCCCTACATACCCCATGTAAATTTTTCTGCTACTCATAGAGGTTTCTTGCCAGGCTTCATCTGCAATAGCATCTTGCTGGTGCAATGTTGCTATACCGGCAAGCCTTATTTGCAGCTTATTCTCTGCATCATAAAAAAGCCAGCTTACATTGTTTTGTTGTTGCAGGTCGTTCCATTTGCCGCTGCGTATATCGGTGTTAAAAGCTAGTTGCTTTTTATCTGCCCATACTTTACGCAACACTACCGTACGCAGGTTTACGCCATGGGCATTTACATTAGCCACTGCGGGGTTATGCAGCGCATCTTTATAACTTGACGAACCCTTTAATAAACGTTGCCACGATGCAGCCTCCAGGCTTTCTAAATTATAGTTTGCTCCATCAATCAGTATTGTTTGCATAAAGCCAATAACAAATTTATTAAGAAGATTGTTTGTAAGGCTTTTTTTTACCCTAGAAAATCCCGCCACCAATAGCCAGAATTTTTTATAGTACGCAATTGAGTTTTTTGGTCAACATGCACCAACCCAAATTTGGGATGGTAACCTTCGCTCCATTCAAAATTATCCATAAGCGTCCAGGCAAAATAACCTTTTATATTTACCCCTTCTTTTTTAGCCCTTAATACAGCATGCAGGTGTTGCTGAAAGTAATCGATCCTTTCAGCATCGTCAATTACGCCATTTTTCAATTCATCTTTAAAGGCCGAGCCATTTTCTGAAATAATGATTTCTTTAACGCCGCCGTGCAGCCATAATTTTTTGATAGTCTTATAAAAACTTTCCGCATTTACTTCCCACCCCATGGCCGTGAAGGGTACTTTTCTAGTTGCTGCTTTTACTTCGGATGCTTGTATTATCGGGATATAACTATTGTGCCTTACTACTACCGGAAAATAATATTGCAGCCCTATAAAATCGAAATCAAAATGCAGCCGTTCTGTATACTTCCAGGTTTTGTTGTGCATTTGTAGTTTGTCTAAAAACTTAAAAGAATCATCTACCGGGTAACCTTTGCCTAATGCCGGTTCAATAAATAAGCGGTTCATCAAAATATCCATGCGGTTAGCGGCGGCCACATCTTCCTTTTTATCAGAAAAAGGGATTATTTGCGAACAAGAAAAAGCAGTGCCTATATGTGCCTGCGGAACAAGCCTGCGTATAATCCGCCCACCTTCTGCCTGCGCCAATGCGGCATGGTGTATAGCAGGCAAAAAGTTGCTTAACCCTCGTTTGCCCGGAGCATGCTTGCCTAGCATATATCCTAAAGTTGTAAATGCAAAGGGCTCGTTTAAAATTATCCAGTGTTTTACTTTATCGCCATAAGCTTCTGCACATACTGTTACAAAACGGCTAAACCATTTGTTGATAAAGTAATTCGTCCAGCCGCCTTTGTTTTCCAGCTCCTGCGGCAAGTCCCAGTGGTAAAGGGTTACATAGGGCGTAAGGCCGAGCTTTATGCACTCGTCAATTACCCGGTGATAAAAAAGGATGCCTTCCTTGTTTACCTTGCCAACGCCATCCGGCAATAGCCTTGCCCATGATATAGAAAAACGAAAAACAGAAAACCCTAATGCTTTTACCAATAACAAGTCATCTTTGTAGCGATGATAAAAATCGCAGGCGATGGTTAGTTTAGCACCGCCTTTTATTTTGTTGCTGTTGGCAGAAAAGTTATCCCAGATGGTTGGTCCTTTGCCATCAATATTTACGGCACCTTCGTTTTGTGCGGCCGCTATCACTACGCCCCAGTTAAAGTTTTTTCCAAAATCTTTTGCAGTAATAATTTGGGGACTACTCAAAATAAATAATTGATTGAACTGTAAAATTGACCTTTAATAAGGCTGGCTAGTATTACGCTTGTGTTAATTTTTATTTTAATAAACATTACTGCCAGTTACTAAATACCTGTAAATAGTTATTGCTTTTGCCAAATAATATTTTTAGATTTGATTTTTAAAATCCATCTCTGGAATTTATATGATGTGGCTAGTAATGAAATTGAAGCTTGCCGCAGCGTGTGTTTTTATGACAAGCAAGCCCATCATGCCTTCCACCATATATCCATTAGTGTTTTAGTATTGTAGTATTTCTTTGCAAATGAAGGGGCAATAAAAGGGACGAGGCTAATCAGGCTAATTGTAAAGAAACAGCTTACCGCATTTTAAAAAATATACGCCATGCTGCGTTTGGTATTGCGTCAACGTTCCCTAAAATAAAAATGGTTACTGCAAATGAAAACAGGGGCTTTTGAAATTTTATATGCGTGGTTACAGGCAACAGAGATACAATTAAAATAAAAATCTACGGCATGATGCTGGTAAAAAAGGCAAATTAAATAACTAGCGCCTGCTTACCAGCCTTTAAACAATTATTTTAATTATTTTATAAAAGCAATAGCAATAAATAACTATAACTACAGGTATAAAAAAATATAACACAATGCGGGTTAGTGAAAGATTTACATGTTTTTCTATACCGCCCCCTTTTTTTCTCCAAGCAAGAAAAGGCTTATTTAACGGCAATAAAGCTTAACAGACAAATTATTGGATATGCCAAACAAAAAAACATTGCCCCCTACCCTAACCGTAAATGATTTTATTACTAACACTGCGGTACAACAAGCGCTCAGCGACGTAAAAGCTGCATTTCCGCCTGGCGGCAAGCCGTTTATTATAAGCGATGTTTTAGACGCTAATAATAACCAATACGTAAACCTGGTGCAAAAAGGTGGCGGCGTATTGGGCATAGCGCTTGTTGGCTATACATACATATTAGAGCAGATGGGGGTGCGCTTTGTAAGGCTTGCAGGCACTAGCGCAGGTGCTATAAATACCGCTTTAATAACGGTAATAGGCAATAAAGATGAACCTAAATCTACCGGCGTATTAGATGCTATTTGCAAGCTTGAATTTTTTAAATTAGTAGATGGCCACCCAGTTGCAAAATGGATAATTAAAAAATTTATTACGCACGAAAACTTTGTGGCGAAACTAAAAAAGTGGGTGCTGGGCATTGTTATTATCCTATTGGGTTTGGCTACCGGCGATTTTGTTTTTCTAGGGCTGCAATATAAAGTACCGTCAGTATCTTTTTTAACAAAGACCTTTTTTATGCTGACGGGTATTTATTTATTGCTGCTGTTTATACTATTTTATTACACGGCTGCTTTAATGCAACGCCTTAAAAATTCTGGTTACGGCATAAACCCAGGCGATTATTTTTACGACTGGATAAAAGGGCAGCTACTTGACAATGGCGTAAAAAACATAACCGACCTAAATAATAAAGCAAGCGCACCTGTAGCCGGCATGCATTTAAGGGTGGCAAACCCAGAAGGATTAAATGGGCTGGAGGGCGATGTAACCTTCATAACTTCTGAACTGGTAACACAAAATAAAATACAATTTCCGGAAATGTGGTACCTTTTTAGAAAAGATATTGATGAGCTGCAGCCTGCTGGTTTTATAAGGGCTTCTATGTCTATCCCTATTTTTTTTGAATCTTATTTTATTAGCGGTATACCTTGCACAGATGAAGGCATAAAGCAAAAATGGGCCGATACTTTTGGTGAAGAAGAAGCACCGTCTACCGCACGTTTTGTTGATGGCGGCATACTCTCCAACTTTCCTATCAACTTGTTTTATAACCCTAAAGTATTAACGCCAAGGCTTCCGTCTTTAGGTATAGATTTAGATGATAGCGCTGTTAGCGATAAAGCAAACCATGCAGAAAACTGGAGCCCGCTTGGTTATTTTAGCAGGATGTTCAATACCATCAGGGATTATTATGACAAAGATTTTTTATTGAAAAATAAGGTATATAAAAAAGGTATCGGTACTATCCATTTATCTGAATATAACTGGCTTAACTTTTTTTTAACGCCGCAGGATAAAATAAATATGTTTGTTAAAGGTGCGCAAGCCGCAAAAGATTTTTTAATAAGCTTTGACTGGGAAGCATATAAAGAAAGCCGTAGTACAATGAGCGAAAAATTAATGCAAGAGCTGCCAAAAAATGTTACAGCCAACACTATTATAAATCCATCAACTGTAAATGTATAATTATGCCTATCCACTTTGTTAGCAGCTGGCCCTTATTTTGTGTAGCATTTGGCGGCATGCTTTTTTTAACCCTTATCATGAAATGGCAAAGCACCCGTTTTTATACGCAGGATGTGGTGCTGCGTAAATTCAGTATTATGGAACTTGAAATGCCCGCTACCCAAATGGAATTGGTGAACCTGATAAAAGGTTTTTATGATTTACCGCCTGCAACTTTAATAAATACTGTAAAAGCTTTAAAGGGGCAGCTTTATACAGACTTTATTTTTATGCCGTTTGCTTACGGCTCTATTTTACTATTGTGCATGCAGCTGGCGCATAAAATTAGCTTTAGTTGGGGTACCAATGTATTTATGATGCTTGCCTTTTTACAGTTGGTTGCATGGCTATGCGATATTGTTGAAAATATTTACCTGCTAAATAAGATTAAGCCAGCAGTTGTAGCCTCCACGCCCTCTGTGCACAAAGGCTACCTGAGAATGGAAGGCGTAAAATGGGGCATTGCATTAATAAGTACCATTAGCGCAGTGGCTGCTATTTGTTATTTTTGGCTAACTGGCAGTTATAGTTTTAGTTCGCTTTATTACCTGGTGATTATTGTGGGGGAAGTTGCGATATTTTTTATTGTTTCAGCAGTACTTTTTAAGAAGAAGGGCATAGCGTTATAATAGCCTGCTAAATAACACGGGCAGGTTATTGCGGTAAATGAAACGCCTTATATTGAGGAGGAGTACCAAAAAGAACAAACGTAAAAGAGTGCAGCCTCCTGCCCTCCAAAGGAGGGTTCTAGCGTATTCGAATTTATAAGTCTTTTACAATTAGCAGAGTCAGTAACCCCCTTTGGAGGGCAGGGAGGCTAGGGCTGCTGAATTGGCTGGGTCAACAAAAATGACCGTTAAAAAACTAAAAAATCTTTTTAAACGAGAAGCTTGTATTTCTTGGTAGCAATCAATTGTAAAGATTAATTGCCCAACCCGCTACCGCCCGATGTGCGTTGGCTCTCATCTTCGTTGCCCGTACTGCGCTGTCGGGATTGTTTTACTTGTGTACGGCCAAAACGGTAACTAAAATTTAATCGCAATTGCCTGGTTTCCCAAGTGCTGCTGGCAATTATGTGTGTGCCATCGTACTTACTTTCGCCTTGCCATTTAAGGGTATGCAATACATCCGTACAGGTTATTTTTATAATTGCGTCATCACGCCATATTTTTTTTTGCAGGCCAATGTCTATAAACCCCTGAGCCTTACTTTTAAAAGTGCCGAGCGATATAAACGGGCTACCGTAGTAAGCACTAAGCTGTGCGGTAAAACCATGACCTAGCCTTAAAGAATTATCTGCATTAATATTAAAAGAGGTGATGTTAATATTAATATCCTTCTTAGTGCTAGTGTTGGCCTGGTAGCGACTATTATAAATAAGCACGTTGCTGTACACATTCCACCATTTAGTAACATCTATAACCATAGAAAAATTGATGCTTGCAATATCCTCGTTGCCTACGTTTTTTTTGCTCACATAATTTTGATTAATTTTTGCCGTATCAATTATAAAAGTGTTAAAATCGCTGATGTGGCTGTAGTTTGCCGAGGTGATATATTTATTTCTAAACGTGTGGGTTAATTGTATTGAGTTTGTGTATTGCGGGCGCAGATAAGGGTTGCCTTTTATAAAATCCAGTTCATCAACCCTTATCTCAAAAGGGTTAAGGTCAATATAATTTGGCCTATCTATACGGCGGCTGTAACTTAGGTCGAAATTATTGCTGGCATCCATTGCAAAGGTAAAGGCAAGGCTTGGAAAAAAACCGGTATAGTTGCGGCGTATGGTATCTTCTCCTGGTGTGCGCATTGTTTGGTAAAGCCTTGTTAATTTGCTATTGGTCACAGTGTGTTCTACCCGCAGCCCGGCTTGCATAGTTAGCTTTTTGCATAAAGGCGTAAAGTAACTTACATAGCCTGCATTAATATTTTCTTTGTATAAAAAAATATTGCTGCTTTTAAGGTCTACAATATCTTGCCCGCCAATTACATTGTACAAAATAAAAGTATTGTCTGTTTTAACGTGGCTTAGTTTAGCCCCCATACTTAACTTGCCATTTTTAAGTGGCGTAACATAATCTATTTTTTGTGTGTTGATAGCAATGTTGATGGGAGTGTTATTTCGGTAATTTTTTTCGTAGATGAACGTTTCCGGTTCCGGTGTAAAATAGTTGTTTGGCTGGTAACTTGTCTTGCGGCTTTCGTAAAACCCGTGGTCGATGTCGATATTTAATTCGTGGCCCGCCGTATCTGCATAACGATAATTTACATTTATATTTTGGTTTTTTACTTTGGCTGGTATGGTGTTGGTAGCATATAATATCCTGTTGATATTGCCTGTATTTATTGCGCTGCTCGGAGTTCTTGAATAACTGAAAGTTGTATTATTTGTGAAGTTGCCGGAATAAATAAATCCAAATGTCGATTTTTTCGATATAAAAAAATCTCCTCCGGCTTTTACGTTTTGTGCGGAGCCTTTTATATTTTGATTATTTTTTTGGTCGTACACGGTATCGTTCTGCACACGGTACATATCAAATGTATTGTCGTTGCTGCTCCAGGCATAACTGTAATTACTAAAAAGGTTAACGTTTTTATTACGATAATTAAGGCTTATTCCTTCGTTCGTTTTAAGGTGCTTGCCAATATTTAACCCACCGGTTAATGAAGCACTTAACCCAATGGTATTATTTTTTTTTAATTTGATGTTGATAATGCCTGCATTGCCAGCAGCATCGTACCGGGCAGATGGGTTGCTGATCATTTCAATAGCTTCAATATCACCACTGTTGATAGACTTTAGGTAATTTGCTAAGTCTTGCCCTTGCATTTGCATCATCCTGCCATCAATATATAACCGTACGCCAGTTTTTCCTTGCATACTCATATTGTCATCTTTATCTGTAGTTACGCCTGGCGATTTTTGCAGCAGTTCAAAGGCGTTGCTCCCGGTGGCATTAATATTGTTTTCTACGTTAAAGATTGTTTTGCCAGCCATTACTTCTATCATAGGCTTTTGCCTGCTGCCCGTAACTATTACTTCCGCTATGTTTTTACCTGCTATTAGTAAAATTAAAGATGGTATATATGTTATTTTACCATCTGTTACAGCAAATGCGTTGGTTGAATTTTTAGCATATCCATTAAAACTAGCGCTAATAAAATATTTCGCTGCTTTAACTTGCCCAATTTCATAATACCCTTTTGTATTTGAAATGGCAATTTTTACGATGCTACTATCTTTAACATCATTTAAATATATAGTAGCTCCGGCAAGTGGGTTGCCGCTTTGGTTGGTAATTTGTCCAGAGATGGTTGTTTGCTGTGCGTAAATACTACATAAGGTACTCATGCTAATAAGTACAGTTAGCAATAGTTTTGGTATCATTGCCAATTTGTTAAATCAAAACGAAGATAATTGAAATACAGTAAGTTAAAATATATTTTTATATAATTTTATTAGCATAAGATTTACGAAAAATATTTTAAATTTATTATATTTAATCATTTATACTAAATGAAGAACAGTTTCTTATAAAAATATTTTTTATTTAAAATAGTTAGCCGATACCTTTAACTTATGAAGTAAGATTAATAATTAGTTGTAGCATTTTTTGTAAAATAAAAATATTTTTAGCTTTTAATAAAATTCATGTTTTTAGCAAAACTTTAATATCCATTGTTTTTGAAAAAATATTTTTTACATTAAATCCCAATTGCAACAAAGTTCTTAATAAAAAGTATTGCCCTTAAACAGCCAAGCTTACATAAAGCTGAAAATATTACTATGAAAAAGCCTTGAAACCCTGTCAGGCGTTGACATTTTATTGATTCTTTTCAGCAAATTTCTTACCTTTGCAGTCCCGTTAAAAAAACCGGGGATTATATTATGTCATTTAACAATATTAAACAACTAAACGCAGATGCACAGGAAGTGTCAGCTACCAACGATGGTGCTGAAACTGCTGCGGTAACAAACGTGCCTGTTGAGGAAACAGCTGCTCCGGTAGCTGAGGCTTCAGAACCTGTGGTAGCGAAAGCTCCTGTGGCAGAAAGGATTGTTACTGCTCATGATGACTTTGATTGGAGCGTAGATAAACGCAACGTATCAAGTTATAACAAAGAAGAAAAAGCCAAGTATGATGTTGTGTACGACAACACGTTCAAACAAATCAACGATGGCGAAATGATTCAGGCTACCATTGAAGCAATCACTAAAACAGATGCAGTTGTAAACATCGGTTTTAAAAGTGATGGTTTAATATCTCTGAATGAATTTAGGGATATCGTTGGCGGTTTAAAAGTAGGCGACCTTATTGAAGTAATGGTTGTTGAAAAAGAAGACAGAGACGGCAACCTACACCTTAGCCGCAAACAAGCCCGTACCAGCAGAGCATGGGAAAGGATTGTTGAACTGCACAAAACCGGCGAAATTGTTACCGGTATTGTTACCAGCAAAACCAAAGGTGGCCTTATTGTGGATGTATTTGGTATGGAAACATTCTTACCGGGTAGCCAGATTGACGTTAAACCAGTTACTGATTACGATCAGTTTGTTGGTAAAACAATGGAATTTAAAGTGGTTAAAATTAACGAAACCATCAAAAATGCTGTTGTATCTCATAAAGCACTTATTGAAAGCGATATCGAAGCACAACGTGCTGAAATTATCGGTAAATTAGAAAAAGGACAAGTCTTGGAAGGTACCATCAAAAACATCACTGATTTCGGTGCGTTTCTTGATCTTGGCGGCTTAGATGGCTTGTTATATATTACTGATATTTCTTGGGGACGTATCAACCATCCAACAGAAGTGTTGAAGATGGATCAAAAACTGAACGTTGTTGTTCTTGATTTTGATGATGATAAAAAACGTATCAGTTTAGGTTTAAAACAATTAACACCTCACCCTTGGGATACCTTGAGCGAATCAATTAAAGAAGGCGAAGTTGTTAAAGGTAAAGTTGTAAACATCGAAGATTACGGTGCTTTCCTTGAAATTATGCCTGGTGTTGAAGGCCTTGTTCATGTAAGTGAAATTACCTGGGCTAACACACCAATCAATGCTAAAGAATTCTTTAAATTAGGTGATAGCTACGAAGCTAAAATTGTTACATTAGATAAAGACACTCGTAAGATGAGTCTTTCTATCAAACAAATGGCTAACGATCCGTGGAGCGAAATTGACGTTAAGTTCCCAGAAGGAAGCAAACATACTGGTACTGTTAAAAACATTACTCCTTACGGCGTATTTGTAGAATTAGCAACTGGTATTGGCGGTATGATCCACATCAGCGATTTAAGCTGGTTAAAGCGCTTCAATAACCCTAACGAATACACTAAAGTTGGTGCCGAAATTGAAGTAATCATTATGAACATTGATAAGGACGGACGCAAGCTTCAGTTAGGGCACAAACAAATTGAAGAAGATCCATGGAATTCACTGGAAGAAACTTTCGCAGTAGGAACAATCCACGAAGGTACCGTTACCAAAAAAGATGATAAGGGTGCTGTAGTTCAATTACCTTACGGCTTAGAAGGTTTTGCCCCTAACCGTCATCTTGCAAAAGAAGATGGCAAAACAATCGGTGCTGACGAAATCGCTCAGTTCATGGTAATCGAATTCGATCGTAACGATAAGCGTATCGTTTTAAGCCACACCCGCTTGTGGGAAAAGCAGATCGAAGAAGAAAAACAAGCTGTAATGAAAGAGAAAAGAGCTGACGCTGATGTAACCAAAAAAGCTGTGAAAACACTACAGGGCAAAGTAGAAAAATCTACCTTAGGCGACCTTAGCGCACTGGCTAACCTTAAATTAAAGATGGATAGCGATGCAGCAGATGCAGCTACCGATTCAAAAGGTGAATAATCTTTTATAAAGTTTAAAGAAATAAAAAAAGTCCCATTGCGTAAGCAGTGGGACTTTTTTGTGGTTATTTTTTAAGAATAGCTCATTACCAGTAATTAAACTATAGTAGTGAATAAACTTAGCAAAATACAGTTTCGGTGAAGAAAAATTACCAGTTAATATTTTAGTTTCCCAAGTAGCATAAACACACTGTAAACTGGAAAAGTTGACTTGGGCGTGCCCGCCGCGGGGGCGGTCGGGCTATCCGTTCCAATCTTTTTTGCGGAGGCCGACAAAAAAAGATTTCCACTACTATCCCTCACGTGGTGTTTAATTCGATGTCTATATTCTTTTAATATTAATTATTCACTTTTAAGACCTATATCACTTTTCTTATCTAATCTTTTCAATTCATCTTCCTTTTTAATTTCTATTTATTTATGCAATGCAAAAAAAATTCCAAAATTGTAACTTAATCCAATTCGAAAGCTTTGGGTATCGTTTAACAACCTATAATTTATATTAATATTCCAATGCCGTTAAGTTAAGGAAAACTGGAGATAAATCTTAGGTATTTTTATATCCTTGCAAAGTAAAAAACGCATAGGATTATAGGGGTAGCTTTTTTAACAATATAAATACGAATCTGGATGATAAAGACTTTAAACGCCGAAATACCAACGGCAGTAAAGGATTTATGCGGGTCCGGATTTTAACCTTCAAGATTACTTTCCTTTTTATTTCCCAATTATTGAGGCGTTCCATTCAAAGAGAATTAAATGATTTTTTCGGAAGAATAAATGATTCAGATTATAGCATTCAGCATGTAACCAAAAGTGCTTTTACACAAGCCCGTTCAAAATTAAAACCCGAAGCTTTTAGTGAGTTGAGTCAATCTGTGGTAAATTCTTTTTATAGAGGTACTCCA
>JANXVN010000036.1 GCA_025351645.1 Ferruginibacter sp. | reverse complement strand
TCTCAAGCTTATTTCTCAACTGTTTTTAAATCTAAATTTGGCGTAACCCCCAAAGGGTTCAAAGAAATTGGTTAGCATTAATCGGTATCATATTTTTAGCGGTTTTAAAAAAAATTTACTTTAATTCTGCTTGCAAAGTTGGTTTAATCCTACTTTTTAATATTCATTAAGCCTTTGTTTGTTACCATATTTGATTTGTGCTTCAAAATCTTTAGCTCTGTTCTCATTTTTAATAACAGTTGGCATTATTACCCTACCAATATAATAGGCACTTAATAATAATATTCGTCGTTATGCCCCCTCTTTTCGGAAATATAAACCTTTACCAAACCACATAAAAAATATTGGGAAAGAAGAAATAAAAATTATATTTCTCCTATTAAAACATAAATCCTCACCAAATTATATTAGTAAATAAAATTGTATTTACAATTATAATAATAAATTGCCTATCAAATCGTTAGATATACTTTTAAGCTATTTTACAATGCATTTTAGAAGAATATCTTCAATGTTTTATTAACAGTATATATTTGCGGTGCATAAACTAATCAATTATCATCATTGCTATGAAAACAAAATTAAGTTCGTTTTTTTCTTTGTTAGCTATCCTTTTCATATTTGCATCTTGCAATAAAGAATTGAGCGTTGAAAAAAGCGCAGGAAGCGGCTCTAGTACGGGTACAAGCGTATACACTTTTGCAGGCGCAACCGGCGATTGTACTGCTCCTGTAATAAACAGTACTTATACAGTAAATACTCCGGCTACATCTGCAAATACGGTCGAGCTTCAAATTACAGTTACCAAAATCGGGACTTACACTATCTCTACGGCTACAATAAATGGCTTAACTTTTTCAGCTTCTGGTACATTTATTAGTATTGGCGCACAAACAATTATTTTTACAGCAGCAGGCACGCCAGTTATAAAAGGGTCGTTCCCGTATAGCCCCGGTTTTAATGGTTGTTCATTTTCCATTACGGTTGTGCCAGCGGGTGCGTTTAATACAGCTGTTTTTACTTACCCTTTAGCGCCTAACGCCTGTAGCCCATTTGATGTAAGTGGCACTTATATGGTAGGGTTATCTTTAACTTCAGGCAATACAGTTAAAATTTCTGTAACAGTCACTGCTATTGGCAATTATAGTGTTTCTACCATTACAACGAATGGTATCAGCTTTGCAGCATCAGGCAATTTTACAGCTTTAGGCAATCAAACGCTAACCCTTACCGGATCAGGAAAACCATTGGCAGCAGGCACTTTCAATTATACGCCTTCCAATAATGGCTGTTCGTTTCCAATAACTGTGGTGGCAGCTGCGCCACCTGCAACCTTTACATTTCCATCTGCACCAAATACCTGTGCACCTGTTTCTGTTAATGGTACTTACGTTGTAGGTACTGCACTTGCCTCAACAAATACAGTATCAATCCAGGTAAATGTTGCTACCATTGGTTCTTATAATATTTCAACAGCGGTTAGTAATGGAATCAATTTTACAGCTGCTGGTACTTTTACAGCCACTGGGTTACAAACCATAATTTTTACAGGTAGCGGCACACCGGTAGCAGCCGGAAACTTTAATTTTACCCCTGGCACCAATGGCTGTTCTTTTTCAATTGCGGTAACTGCTGGTGCAGGGCCTGCGGTATTTACCTTGCAAAGTTCGGCCGGTACATGTTCTAATGTAATTGTTGATGGAACATATGTAGTAGGGCAAGCTTTAACTGCTACAAATGTTATTACTGTTCTAGCGGATGTTACAACTGCTGGTACGTTTAATATTACCACAACAACTGTAAACGGCATAACTTTTGGCGGGGCAGGTAATTTTCCAGCAACCGGTACCTATAATTTACATTTGTCTAGTCAAGGCACTCCAATTGCTGCCGGTACAAATAGTTTTACCTTTCCAACAGCAATTAGCGGTTGTAGCTTCAACGTAACCACAACAATGCCAGGCCCCTTGGCGCCCAGCATTTTAAGTTGTAAGATAGATGGTGTGTTTACTGATTATAGTACCGATGCTGTAGCTGAGCTAACATTTAATCTTTTGGGCTCAACAGAAACTTCTTTAGCAATAAAAGGGCGTATACTTCCTTTTGGCACTCATTCGGATGTATTTAATGTATTTATAACCAAAAAAGATGGCGGTAATATTGCAGCCAAAAGTTATACTGAAAATACTTTTTTAACAAGTTTGACAAACTTAGATGCACAACTGGTTTTGAATGTTGATG
>JANXVN010000028.1 GCA_025351645.1 Ferruginibacter sp. | reverse complement strand
GGGCTCTGCTTTCGCTACTTCAACTTGGATCAACTGGTTTCTCTTCCTAGTTTGAGATTTGGCGACCTTCACAGTTTTGTATTTTTTGATTCAAGTTCAACGTTCAACGTTATATGTTATATTGCCAGAAATAATTTGCGGTATTTTTAAATTATAAAGATGAGTTTGATAAGGTTCAATTAAAGGAAATTTACGAATTATTGAATGATAATTTTCAAATTACTTTAGCGGAATTAAGGATAGTTTCTCCGGGTAAATTTGTGTTAATGCATCTTGCCAAATGCGATTTGGGGTATTATAATATGTCGGGTAATAATTATTTTAAATTTTTATTTCTTTTTGGAGCATTAAAACATTGTGATCATTTGGGCTCTGCAAAAGTGGAATACATTGAGCAAATAACAGTTCAATCATTTTCATTTTTAAAAAGGCAAAGATTTAAGTTACAAAAAGCAGGGTTTGATTTTTATATCCATCAGTTACTGTGTAGTCAAACCACGGGAAATGTAATTTTGACGGCATCAACCGGCTCTGGTAAAACAGAAAGTGCTATGTTATGGTTAGAACGGCAGATTCAGGAATATGGACAAGGTAGGGTTTTTTATCTTTTACCATTTACGGCTTCAATCAATGCTATGTATGAACGTTTAAGTTCAAATGAAAATGGATTTGGAAATGAAAAAGTTGGAATGCTACATGGTAAACTTCAAAACTATTTGTATGATTATTTAGATGATGTACAATATTCATCTTTTACCAAAAAAGAAGAAATAGGGAAAATTAAAAATAAATTTAAAACAATCTATACTCCGTTAAAAGTTATTACGCCATTTCAACTTTTAAAACACTTATTTGGATTGAAAGGTTTTGAACAAGGCATTTTTGAATGGATAGGTGGCTATTTTATATTTGATGAAATTCATGCCTACAGCCCTGAGGTATTTGCACAAATAAAAGTATTACTGGAATTTGTTGTTAAACATTTGCATGGAAAAGTTTTTATAATGACAGCTACGATGCCTTCCTTCTTTAAAAAAGAATTAGAGGATGCAATCGGAATTTTTACACCAATTGCAGCAGATGAAAAATTATATCAAAGTTTTAATCGGCATAAAATAATATTAAAAGATGGATTATTAAGTGAAAACATTTTGCTTATCGAAAATGATTTAAAACTAGGTAAAAAAGTATTGGTAGTTTGTAATACCGTTGTACAAGCACAAAACGTGTTTAATCAATTAAGTTTATTTGTAGATAATGCAGTTTTGCTGCATGGAGCTTTTACAGGAGAGGATAGAACAATACATGAAAGAAAATTAAAAAAAGGTGAAAATAATAATGAAAATCCAATAAAATTATTGGTAGGAACTCAAGCTATCGAAGTGAGTCTGGATATCGATTATGATGTAATTTATACAGAGCCTGCACCAATTGATGCCTTAATACAACGTTTTGGTAGAGTAAATAGAAAAAGAGAGAAAGGAATATGTCCCGTAATCGTATTTAAGATCGCTAATGAAAAAGATAAATTTATATACAATCAAGAAATTGTTTTGCGAACAATAGCAGTTTTAAATCAAATTGCTGGAATCGGGTCGGGCATAATAGAAGAAAAAAAAATCCAGGACTATATAAATATTGTTTACCCTTCTTGGAATATAAAAGATAAAAAAATATTTGATGAAATGTATAATGCACTAAAATATACAACAGAAAATCAATTAATTCCAATGTTACATTCTAGGAAAAGTGAAGATGATTTCTATAAACAATTTGATGGTATAAAAGTTTTACCCATAAAACTTAAAGAAAGGTTTGAAACATATTTGTCAGAATTTGATTTCATTGGCGCAGAAAGATTAAAAGTACAGATTCGAAAAAATAAATTCGCACAACTTATAAATGAGAATGATACAAATTTATTTAAAACTAAGTACGTGGTTGAATCTAACAAAGGGAAATTAATAGAAATTGATTATTGGGTATTGTCAAAAAAATACGACGTTAATTTAGGCTTGATTTATACTGAACAAGAAGAATGGAAAGCCGAAGTATATTAAAGCACGCAACATGCACCTAACCGCCACACATATAAACTACTACCACATCTGCCATAGAAAGTTATGGCTGTTTGCCAATGGCATCAACATGGAGCATAATTCCACCGTTGTGGCAGACGGAAAACTATTGCACGAAACCAGCTATCCGCAACGGGCTGAGAAATATTCGGAGATAGAAATTGGCGGCAGCAAAATTGATTTTTATGATGCCAAAAACAAAGTGATCCATGAGTTAAAAAGGAGCGATAAAATGGAATTGGCGCATGAGTGGCAGTTAAAATATTACATACTATTATTGGAGCAAAATGGCGTTGAAGGCGTTACCGGAATATTGGAGTATCCCAAAATTAAAGTAACAAAAACCATTGAACTTTCAGAGCCAGACAGGGTGTATTTAAAATTGATCGGTAACCATATTGCGGAAATAACTGAGAGCGAAATTTGTCCGCCATTGTTACATGCAAAAATTTGTAAGGCTTGCTCCTACTATGATTTTTGTTATTGTAGCGAATAGCCTCTCAATTATACACACGCAAAGCATAAATAATATTTACGCTTCAATAAATACCTTCTTTAAGCAAACCAATGAAAAAATCATACTATTTATTTAATCCGGGCAGATTGAGCCGAAAAGACAATACCCTAAAATTTTCACCAATTGATGAAGAAGGGAACGACGGCACCGTAAAATACATTCCGGTAGAATCTATTGACAACCTGTATGCTTTTGGAAGCCTGGATGCAAATAGTGCCTTGTTTAATTTTTTAGGCAAGGCACATATAAGTGTTCACTTTTTTGATTATTACGAACACTACACTGGTTCGTTTATGGCCAAAGAATATTTACTTGCAGGCAAAATGTTGGTAGCCCAGGCTAGTGCTTACAGCAATGCAAAAAAGCGGATGGTGATTGCAAGTAAATTAATAGAAGGAGCGGCCTTTAATATGGTAAAAAATCTTCGTTATTATAACAACAGAGAAAAAGATACCAGTATTGCCATTAGTAGAATAGAAGCTTTGGCAATGCAATTAGGTGCTGCCACCGATGTGCCGATGCTAATGGGTTTGGAAGGAAATATCCGCATGAGTTATTATGAAGCTTTTGATGTGATCATCAATGATTTTACCATGGGCAACAGAACAAGGCAACCTCCCGGCAACGAGATAAATGCAATGGTATCTTTTATTAACAGCCTCTGCTATACTTTATGCCTGGATATGATTTACCATACACAATTAAACCCGACAATTAGTTTTTTACATCAACCGGGCGAGCGCAGGTTTTCACTAGCGCTCGACCTATCCGAAATTTTTAA
>JANXVN010000017.1 GCA_025351645.1 Ferruginibacter sp. | reverse complement strand
CCTTAAATGTTTCGCCGGCGCCTTCTGCATCGCTTGCGGTTATTATAGGCGTGTGCAGGTACATAAAGCCCTTATCATTAAAAAATTTATGTACGGCAAAAGCCAGTGAATGCCTTACCCTGAATATAGCGCCGAAAGTATTGGTACGAAAACGCAAATGGGCAATTTCCCTTAGGTAATCAAGACTAGGACGATTTTTTAATTGAAGTGGAAATTTTTCTGCATCGCAATCACCAAGTATTTCTATGGAGGTTGCTTTTAGTTCTATTTTTTGCCCTTTACCTAATGATGGGATTACTTCGCCAATTACTTTAATACAAGCGCCATTAGTCAAGCGTTTTAAAATAGCTTCATCAAACTCGCCAAGGCTGGCTACTACTTGTAAATTATTATTGGTGCTGCCATCGTTAAGGGCTATAAACTGGTTATTGCGAAAGGTACGTACCCATCCCATTACCGTTGTCTCAAAATTGGCGGTATCACCGGCCAGCAAGTCTTTTATTTTACTTCGTTTGTTAAACATATAGGTCTTTATTGGCTGCAAATATAACAAGGATTTATAGGATTTATAGGATGGGAACGATTTTATGACTGTTTACATTGGATGGCGGTTGTTAACTGCCATCCTCAAAAAACATTTTTAGCACAATCAATATCCATCCCTTTTATCACCAAATCCCTATTACCTTTGGGCTTATGAAAATTGCCTTCTTCTCTACCAAAATATACGACCGTGAATTTTTCGACCGTTACATTACCACGCATGAAATTATTTACTTTGATGCACCGTTAAATGAACAAACCGCCAGGCTGGCTACTGGCTGCAAAGCAATTTGTGTTTTTGTAAATGATAAAATAACGGCTGCCGTTTTAAAGGCATTGAAAAATATTGGCGTTGAATTGATTGCTTTACGTTGTGCCGGGTTTAATAATGTAGATATAGTAGCTGCAGAAGCGGATGGCATAACCATTGTACGCGTACCTGAATACTCGCCTTATGCTGTAGCAGAACATGCCGTAGCATTAATTTTAACGCTGAACCGAAAAACGCATAAAGCATATAACAGGGTTAGGGAAGGCAATTTTTCATTAGATAGATTGACTGGGTTTGACCTGCATATTAAAACCATCGGCGTAATAGGCACCGGTAAAATAGGGCAATTATTTTGCAAGATAATGCTGGGCTTTGGCTGTCAGGTATTGGCATTTGATGTGGTAGCTAACAGGCAACTGGAAGCAGCGGGCGTAGAATATTTACCATTGATAGATATACTGGGGGCTGCAGATATTATTTCGCTCCATTGCCCGCTAACGGAACAGACGCAACACATAATTAATGCGCAAACCATTGCCATGATGAAGGAAGGCGTTATGCTGATTAATACCAGCCGTGGCGCATTAGTTAATACCGCCGCAGCGATAGATGGGCTAAAAAGCAGGCGTATTGGCTATTTGGGCTTAGATGTGTACGAGCAGGAAGAAACATTGTTTTTTAATGACCTGTCGGAAAATATAATTGATGATGACGAGATTATGCGGCTGTTGAGTTTCCCCAATGTATTAATTACTTCTCACCAGGGATTTTTTACAGAAGAGGCATTGGCAGAAATTGCCCGGGTAACGTTAAGTAATGTGGATGAATTTGAGGCCGGTAACAAATTAAAAAACAGGGTGGTTTGATAACGCTCTTAAAGTTTCACATAAAAACGAAACGGAATTATTAATTGCTTTACAATAACGAAGTTTTATCAACTATACAAAGGGCCTTAGGCGTAAAGGAAGTATTTGTTGGTTACAATAATAGGACTTACCTGCCTTGCTCCACAAATATTTTAAATAATAAACTTTCCCTTACTTTTTGTGTTTTAGTTAAACAACTTGTCTGCTTTGCATGTTTGAAAGAAGTAATATCTTGCAGGAAGATGCCTGGCATCCTTAAAAATACACATTAACAAATTATTTTTTACTTTTTACTAAAAACGACGTAATATTGTGTAGGAAAATTGCTGATTAAGTCTTTCCATCACTACATCAGGCAGTCTCATTCCATCAAAACAAATTCTCTCCCGACAAAAACGGGATTATTTTTCAGGCTTTAAGATCGGTTTTTTGAAAAAATCATTTTCATTTCTTTATGTATGACACATTACAACTGAACGATATGCTCGTTCCTGAGTTGCATGATATTGCAGAGCAGCTAACAATTTCCAACTTCAAAAAATTAGAAAAGCAAGACCTTATTGATAAAATTCTTGCTAAACAAACCTCTATGAACGAATCAGCCAAAAACGATGGCGAAGACAAACCGAAACGCAAGCGTTCGGTAAAGCCTGCTGTAACAGCCACTACAACTGTTGTTGAAACTATTGATGCACCGGTTGAAAAACCTAAAGCTGAGAGTAAGCCTGAGCCAAGGCCAGAGCCAAAACAGCAGCACGAACCAAAACAACAGCAGCAAGAGCCTAGGGCAGCAAAGCGCACAGAGCCTGCTGCTGATAAGCGCAAGCAACACATTCCCAAAAAAGAAGAGTTGCAGGAAGAAGACTTGCAGCCCATTACTGATGAGCAAACAACCATACCATCAGCAATAGCTTCGTTATTGCACCAGGAAGATGACGTACAGCAGCAGCAGCCCGACGTTCAGCAAAATGAAAACAACCAGCAAAATAACTATCCCAATAATAACAAGCAATACCAGCAACGCCGCGACCAGCAAGTGTTCAACATCGAATTTGATGGCATTATCTTAGGCGAAGGCGTACTGGAAATGATGCCCGATGGATATGGTTTTTTAAGGAGCAGCGATTATAATTACCTTTCTTCTCCGGATGATATTTATGTTTCTCCTTCGCAGATAAAATTATTTGGGCTTAAAACAGGTGATACTGTTTATGGGTCTGTTCGCCCACCAAAAGAAGGCGAAAAATATTTTGCTTTATTGAAGGTTGAAACCATCAATGGCAAAAGCCCTGATGAAGTGCGTGACAGGGTACCATTCGATTACCTGACACCGTTATTCCCTTTTGAAAAATTAAACCTAACAACAGCTTCTAATAATTACAGCACCAGGATAATGGACTTGTTTACCCCAATTGGTAAAGGCCAGCGTGGATTGATTGTTGCCCAGCCAAAAACGGGCAAAACGATGTTGCTGAAAGAATTGGCAAATGCCATTGCCGAAAACCATCCGGAATGTTACCTGATGATTGTACTGGTAGATGAAAGGCCAGAAGAAGTTACTGATATGGAACGCAGCGTAAAGGCAGAAGTAATTGCCAGCACGTTTGATGAACCAGCAGATAAACACGTAAAAGTTAGTACAATTGCCTTGCAGAAAGCAAAACGTTTGGTAGAATGCGGGCATGATGTAGTAATATTATTGGATAGCATTACCCGTTTAGCAAGGGCGCACAATACTGTTGCCCCATCGAGCGGTAAGGTATTAAGTGGCGGTGTGGAAGCAAATGCAATGCAAAAACCAAAACAATTTTTTGGTGCGGCACGTAAAATAGAATTTGGTGGTTCCCTAACAATTATTGCCACTGCATTGGTTGATACGGGCAGTAAGATGGATGAAGTAATTTTTGAAGAATTTAAAGGTACCGGCAACATGGAACTACAGTTGGATAGAAGATTATCTAACCGCCGTATTTACCCAGCCATCGATATCGTGGCTTCCTCTACACGCCGTGATGATTTATTGCTTGATAAAGAAACCTTTCAACGTATGTGGGTATTGCGTAAGCACATGGCAGACATGAACCCTGAAGAAGCCTTGAATACCTTGCTAAAAAACATGAAGGGCACAAAAGATAATGCCGAGTTTTTAACTTCTATGAACGGATGAAGTTCAGAACACCACAATAGTAAAAAAGGCCGCTGATTTATCAGCGGTTTTTTAATTAATGAGGTGTAAATAATTATTCTGGCAATACCTTGCAGTAAATTAATACCACGCTTCTTCTTTCATCATCTACTCTATAATAAGTTATTTTTCTTTTAGACAATCCTTCCCCCTTGCCCTCCGTATAATAATTAAAATTATAACGTTGCAAGCTATCGGTGCAATTATACTTTTTTAGTATCCTTAACCGAAGAAGCAATGCTTACACCCCTTAGCCTGGATAATTCTTTATTGTAATCGTTTTTGTCTTAATTTTCTTTGTTAATGAGTTTTTTAGTTCTATCTGAAGTGATTAAGGCAGGAATGAATATCAGTTTAATTATAGAGTTGGATAAGGGTGCTGATAAGCGTAAAAATAAGTTACGGTTTTTTTAAAAGATGCCAATTGATTTGCAGGATGAAGGTTAGTGGCCCGGTTGTTTATCCGTTTTAATAAAAAACATACAGCATGCTGCAACAAACATAGATATGCCGCCAATTAATATGGCATAGATAGTTTCGCCAGAAAAATAATGGCGGGTTAAAAAGCCAAGCAAAAAGGCTGCTGTTATTTGTGGTATTACTATCGAAAAATTAAAGACAGCAAAATAAGTAGTCATTTTGGCTTCCGGCGCTATGTCGCTGATAATACTGTAGGGGATATTGCTAATGCTGCTCCACCCAATACCAATAAATGCAAACGAAATAAAAAGCAGGTACTGGTTTTTTATAAAATAAATAAGCAATAAGCCAATGCTGCCAAAAAGTAATGCAAGGGCATGCAATTTATATTTACTAATTCGTTTTGTTAGATGGGGGATGCTAAAAGCCAATACAGCCGCCAATGTACTGTACAAGGCAAAGCAAATGCCTACCCAGGTTGTGCCGCGTTCAAAAGCAGTACTTTCCGAATCGGTCGTTTTAAAAATATACTTGGTTATTACAGGCGTGGCGTATATCCACAAAGAAAATAAAGCGAGCCAGGTAAAAAACTGGACAATAAAAAGAGGCAACAGGTGTTTAATAATTTTTATCATGGTGATAAATTTATGCTACTTAATGTTAAGCGCTATTTTTTGTTTGTAAGTAATAAATACATCACATTTTTACATTTGCCCGATAAGGCAAAAATATATAATCTTATTAATAACATTTGCCAGCCAGCAAAAAACCAATTTAAAACTTTTGGATGAAAAATATACTGCTAAAATATATATGCTTGTTATTTTTGGTATCGCCCGCTAATTTGCTGGCACAAGATATTACCGGTTTATGGAAAGGCGAGATGTATGTGGATTCTACAAAAAAGTATTTGCCTTACGAAATAGTTATCAGTGAAGTAAATGGAAAATTGGTTGGATACTCGCTTATTACTTTTGAAGAAAATGGCAAGCAGGAAACAGGCACACGAGATATTGTTATTGAGCGTAAAGACGAAAAAATAATAATTGAAGATGTAAGCCTGATTGATAACAGCTTTAAGTTTGTGCCGCCAAAAAACATTAAAAAGGTAATGGTGGTAACACTTAGCGTAGAAGATACCATGATGGTGATGAATGGAGATTGGAGCACTAATAAGACAAAACATTTTTTAGCCGCTACAGGCAGTGTAACGCTCCAACGCAAAACCGATTTTAAGGCTTCGGTATTGTATAAAAAGTTAGCTGTTTTACAGCTTGTAGATAAATTAGTTTTTAATGAGCCTAAAGCAGCAGCACCAAAAATTGAATCAGCGCCACAAATACCAATAGCTTTAATCAACCCTGATGTAAAAAAACAAGCCGTTGTTAAAGAAAAAGTAATTGCAGCAGCTAAGCCTAAAGAAGATAAAAAAATTACTACCGCTATTTTAAAGCCTGCGCCAGTTATTGTGGTGGCTGCAGCCACGCCTGTAACAATTAAAAAGCCAGAACCTGTTATTGAAAAAGCAGTTGCGCCTGCAGTGGTAATTACAGGCGTTGCAAAGCCCATACAAGCCAAGCCTGTTGCACCAACTTCAACTAAAGAAGCACCGCCCAAACTATTGCCCGCGCCAACTATTGCCATAGCTTTAAAAGCGCCGCCTGTACAAAAGCCATTACCTGTAATGGAAAAACAAGCACCAGCGCAGGTTGCGGCTAGCACACTAATAAATACTGAAAAAACTATAGCGCCTGTTATAGCTGCAATACAAAAAAGCGAGCCTATAAAAGCACCATCTGCCAGTGAGGGTGCTGCGGAAATAAATAAAAGGAGTATTGCTTCTACACAATCTGTTTTTTATGAGTCGGATAGCCTTGTGCTTACCTTGTACGATAATGGCTATGTAGATGGCGATACCGTAAGTGTAGTTATGAACGGCGAAGTTATTTTTTCTAAACAGGGCTTATCAACCAGGGCAGTAAGCAAGACGATCCACATCAATAAAGAAACACCCGATTCTATCACATTGGTAATGTACGCAGAAAATTTAGGCAGCATACCGCCCAACACTGGTTTACTTGTAGTGCATGATGGCGAAAATATTTATGATGTACGCTTTAGCGCAGATTTAAAAAGCAATGCAGCAATTATTTTAAGGCGAAAGAAACAGCTATAAGTTTATAGCGCTGGGTAGCGTAAAATTATGCAAGTGCGTCAATTTTAGCTGAAAGCTTCCAGTCTTTATCGGTAACAATATCGCCGGCATCATGCGTGTTTAGCCATATTTCCACTTTGTTGTATACGTTGGTCCAAAGTGGGTGATGGTCCATTTTTTCAGCAGCTAATGCAACCCTCGCCATAAAGCCGAATGCTTCTGAAAAATTTTGGAACTCAAACTTTTTATAGAGCGTATTATTTTTCTCTTCCCACATAATTTTAATGGATAATTTTTTAAATGATAATTCAAATGCGGTTAAGTTAGGATTTAAATGTTTGTCTTTACCTCGTCGTGACCCTCTCTAAAGGAGAAGAAAGGCCTTAACTTAATACCATTGAATGATAATTGTTAATTTAATGAAAGTATTTGTAATTTCTGTTGTTATAATTTTAATTGCTTCCGTTAATTGATACTACAAAGAATAGTCCACGAATTGAAAAGCATTATCAATTATCAGTTAAACATTATCAGTTAAAAAATAAGGTGCTGCTTATGCTTTATCTTTTCGTTCGTCATTTCATTTACCAGCTGTACGCCGGGCAACGTTTTAATGGCATGCACCAGGGCTTTTAGTTCGTCTTTGCTAACATTTTCGCCTTTCATCAGCCATAAAAAATCGAGGTGCTTAAACTCTGGCAATAAATATTCACCATCATATTGGTTATTGTACAAATAATGGGTAAGGCTGGTTGATGGCACAGGAAATTCATAAATGGAAAAGAAATACGTCCTTTCTTTTTTAGTAAGCTGAATTTCAAAGCCATTGTTTATCCTAAAATCGAAGCCTAATACCTGGTTCATTTGCCAGCATAGCTGATAATCTTTTACGGGCGCTACAATGCCCAGCAGGATAGAGTCTTCAAAAAACTCCTGCGCTAAAAGTACATTATCTATTTTTAATTTCATCCTTTTCTTATTAAAAAACAATATCAAACACCAGCACTTCATTGCCTCTTTTCACTTTTACTTTAGCCGCATCGCCTTTATTAAATTTATTTAAGGCTTGCATATATGTTTGCAAATCTGTAAAAGCATAATCGTTTAGTTGAATAATTACATCACCGGCTTTTATACCGGCTTTTTGGGCAGCCTTTCCATCGCTTATGCCATCTGCCCGTACGCCGATGCCATTAAAAGCATAATCGGGCATTATGCCCAGGCTTACTGTAAAAGTTGCGGTGCCGCCCATGGCGTTTTCCCTTGTTTTAGTAAATGCCAGCTTGCCCTTTTTATCAGTCTCTTCAATTAATTTATAAATGTATTTTACCACCATTAGCTCGCCCGCATAATTAATTTTATCAGCATCATCCGTAGGCTTATGGTAATCGCTATGCAGGCCTGTAAAAAAAAATAATACAGGTATATCTTTTCTATAAAAAGAGGTATGGTCGCTTGGGCCGCTGCCGCTACTATCTAATTTAATGGTAAAAAATTTGTCTGTTGTTGTTACAATCTGGCTCCATACAGGCGATGTGCCATAACCGCCAATATTTAATCCATGCGTACTGTCGTTTAACCGGCCAACCATATCGAGGTTAATCATATAATTGGTATTGGCAAAGTTTATTGTTGGATGTTCGGTAAAATATTTAGAACCGAAAAGCCCTAGTTCTTCTCCTGAAAAACAAATAAACAGATAGTTGTTACGTTTATATTTTGATGCTTTTATTAGCTTGCTCAATTCGATAATTGCTGCGGTACCACTGGCATTATCATCAGCGCCATTATGTATTTGCGGCGTGCTGCCGGTGTACAAAGACGTATGGTCTTCCCCATAGCCCAGGTGATCGTAGTGGGCACCGATAATAACAGTTGTTGCAGCCTTGTTATCAATGTAAGCAATTACATTTTGCCCGTACCTTTTCTGTTCTGCAATATCAATTTTAAGTTTTATATCCAGGCTGGCAGTTTCATCTTTTAAGTATTTTAATCTGCCATTTTTGGTAATGTAGATAACTGGAATTACCGCTTCCGCTAATTTTTCTTTTCCATCAAATTGCAATCCGTCATCAATAGCCGAAGAATTATAAATTATAAAAGCAATGGCAGTTTTTTTTGCAGCATAGGCAGCTTTTGTCCTAATAGCGTCTTCCACATCAAAATGCGGATTGTTTTTATTGGCCTCCATCAAATCCTTAATGTCATAAAACCAGGGCGTGCCATTTTCTTGTAACGAGATAGAGGCAAAAGCATTTAGCAAAGCATTTTTACAAAACGATAGCGGAAAATATTCTTTGCCTTCAATTAGCCCGTTGCCATTTATAGTAAAATAAGAATCGTTGCTGATCTGCTTGCCATCATTTACCTCAAATTGCTGCAGGTAAGTGTTGTTATCGCCTTTTGCCTGTAAGCCTGCGGCAGAAAATTGGTTAATAATATATTCGTAAGCCAGCTTTTCTCCCTTGCTGCCTGTCCTTCTTCCTTCAAGGCTATCGCCGGCTAAATAATTAATTTCTGCTTGCAAATTGGAGATAATAACCTTGTCTGCTTTTTTTAATTTTTGCGCACCAACAATTTGAGTAATTAATAAAAAGCTGTAAAAAATTCGTTTCATACAAGTGTTGATTGAAGAACTGTAAAGGTAATTAACGCTGCCACTAAATAATAAGTATATGTGAAATTTATTGTTATTATATTTCTCCTGATTACTTATGAATTGCCCCCGGCTTAAGCCCGGGCAATTCATAAGTAATCAATGATTATATTATTTTACCGATTGGGCACTTTAAACTTCCAATTTCGTAACCATAAAAGATATTTACCCAGTATTTTTACACTCAATCTTGGCGAAAAAAATTAACATAGCATTAGTCGGTAACCCTAATTGTGGTAAAAGTTCCTTGTTCAATGTATTGACGGGGCTCAATCAAAAAGTAGGCAATTTTCCCGGTGTAACGGTAGATAAAAAAACTGGGCAATGCGTAATTTCAGATACGCTTTCCGCCACCATTATCGATCTTCCCGGAACGTATAGCCTGTATCCGAAACGTGCAGATGAATGGGTAGCCTACAAAGTTTTATTGCAACAGGATGATGACATTAAGCCCGACCTGGTATTGCTGATAGCAGATGCCAGCAGCCTTAAACGCAATTTATTATTTTGCTCGCAGATAATTGATCTTAAAGTACCGGTAGTATTAGGGCTTAGCATGATGGACCT
The DNA here is from genome assembly GCA_025351645.1 of Ferruginibacter sp. Taxonomy (GTDB): domain Bacteria; phylum Bacteroidota; class Bacteroidia; order Chitinophagales; family Chitinophagaceae; genus Ferruginibacter. Next base: position 287 of record JANXVN010000017.1, on the reverse strand, counting down.
TGCAGGCAAAAATGGCACCCAAATAGATGTTGCCGGGCTGGAAAGGGAATTGGGCGTACCTGTAGTAATATTAAATCCCAGAAAAGGAAAAGGCGTGCCGGAATTAAAAAAGATAATAGACCAGACGGCCGCTAAATTTATAGCATCGCCAAGGGAATTTATTAATAATCCGGGTTTGGCAGAAAAGCCGATTGCGGAGGTAAAAAAACTGTACCCTGCCATTAGCGATTATACAGCTTTGCAAATCTTTGCCAAGCTTAAAATGTTCGTGGTTGATAAGATAATGC
>JANXVN010000286.1 GCA_025351645.1 Ferruginibacter sp. | reverse complement strand
TGCAGGGGCAGCTTACTGCTACTGTATTTGGTGATGTGACTGATATTCAAAATTTTGCTGCCGGTATAAATATACTCAGCAATAAGGTGGGTAGGATTCTTTATAATAATGTTCCGACCGGCGTGGAGGTTTGCCCAGCAATGGTACATGGCGGCCCGTTTCCTGCAACTACGGATGCCCGAAGCAGTTCTGTAGGAACACTGGCCATCAATCGTTTTGTCCGGCCTCTTTGTTTTCAGGATTGTCCGCAGGAGTTTTTACCGGATGCATTGAAAAATGAAAATCCGTTAAATATTATGCGTAAAATAAATGGTAGGTACACTACAGAAATTATCTAGATTATTTTTTAATTAGTATACGCCTGCTCAAACTTTATCATTTAACAGATCACTTTTTTGAAATCGTCAATTGTACGGTTTGAGATTTATTTGTTGAGAAATTATATTTTTTTAAGTAGACTACTTTAGACATGGCTTCAAAAAAATTCTTTTGTATAGATGCTCATACCTGTGGCAATCCCGTAAGGTTGGTTGCTGGTGGTGGCCCGTTTTTGCATGGTGAAAATATGAGTGAAAAGCGGCAGCATTTTTTAAAAGAATTTGATTGGATAAGAAAGGGCCTCATGTTTGAGCCGCGTGGGCACGATATGATGAGCGGCAGTATTTTATATCCTCCTCATAATATTGAAAACGATGTGGCTGTACTTTTCATAGAAACAAGCGGCTGTTTGCCCATGTGTGGCCACGGTACCATCGGTACAATAACCATTGCAATTGAAGAAGGGTTGATAATGCCAAAGGTGCCGGGTATCGTTCGCATGGAAGCTCCTGCCGGACTGGTTATGATAAGTTATCAACAGGAAGGTAAAAAAGTAAAAAGCGTAAAGCTAACTAATGTAGCCTCATACCTTGCCGCAGAAAATTTATCAACCGTATGCCCTGATTTAGGAAATTTAACTGTGGATGTTTCTTACGGTGGAAATTTTTATGCTATTGTGGATGTACAACAAAATTTTAAAGGAATTGAAAATTATTCAGCCAGTCAGCTTATTGAATGGTCGCGGGAATTGCGTAATAATATCAATCAGCATTATAGCTTTGTTCACCCGGAAGATCCAACTATAAATGGTTGCTCGCATATTTTATGGACAGGGGCCGTACTGGATAAAACATCTACAGCACGCAATGCTGTATTTTATGGAGATAAGGCGCTCGACCGCAGTCCTTGTGGTACAGGTACATCAGCTCGCATGGCGCAATGGCACGCAAAGGGCAAGCTAAAAAAAGGTGATGTATTTATTCACGAGAGTATCATAGGATCTAAATTTAATGGTACCATCATGGAAGAAACGGCCGTAGCGGGCAAACCAGCTATCAGGCCCTGTATTGAGGGGTGGGCAAGAATTTATGGCTACAATACTATTAGCATCGATGAGGAAGATGATCCGTATGCTTTAGGTTTTCAGGTAATTTAAGCGACTTCTTTTTAAATTGAAAAATGGCTTTGGCAATGGCTTTGGCAAAAATTTAAATTAAATAAAATAATGAAAGCAGTTGTTATCGGTGGTGGAATTATTGGATTATGTTCAGCATATTATTTGCAAAAAGCGGGTTGGCATGTCACCATTATAGATAAAGGAAACCTAAACGATAATTGCTCCTATGGCAATGCAGGTATGATTGTGCCAAGTCATTTTGTACCATTAGCATCACCAGGGATAGTGGCGCAAGGAATTAAATGGATGTTCGACAGCAAGAGCCCATTTTACATTAAACCTTCCCTGAACTTAAGGATGGCTAACTGGGGACTCAAATTTTTGCAGCATGCAAATCAAAAAAATGTTACAAATGCTGCTCCGTATTTACGCGACCTCAATTTATTCAGCAGCAATTTATACAATGAACTTGCTGCTCAGCCGGGCTTCGATTTTGACCTTGAGCAAAAAGGGATATTGATGTATTTTAAAACGGATGAAGTTGGTGAAGAAGAAATAAAGCTGTCTGAAAAAGCCAGGTCATTAGGTTTGGATGCAGAAGTATTAACCCAAAAACAAGCACAGCTTTTAGAGCCTGATGTAGAACTTGATGTAGCAGGCGCAGTTCATTATCATTGTGACGGACATTTATCCCCGGACAAATTAGTGCAGCAGTTAAAAGAATCTATCATTAAAAACGGGGGTGATCTAAGAACCAATTGTACCATAATTCGCATAGGTACATCTAATGGGAAAATTACAAAAGTGCAGACAGATAAAGAAGATTTTACTGCTGATATCTTTGTAATGACCGGCGGTGCCTGGCTACCTGACCTGGCTAAAATGGCCGGTATAAAAATTCCTTTGATGCCAGGAAAAGGATACTCAATTACACAAAATGACCCGGTGCTGAAATTGCAGATTCCGGCTATACTTTGTGAGGCAAAAGTGGCCATTACACCAATGGGAGATCGAATGCGTTTCGGTGGCACTATGGAAATTGCAGGCATCAATAATACCATTAATATTAACAGGGTAAAAGGTATCATTGAATCTGTACCTAACTATTTCCCCAATTTAAATGTAGCATTGCCTGAAAAAAAAGACATCTGGTTTGGCTTTCGCCCCTGTTCGCCTGATGGCCTACCTTATATCGGAAAAAGTAAAATACTTAATAATTTAATTATTGCCGGCGGCCATTCTATGATGGGTTTAAGCCTTGCACCCGCAACCGGTAAATTGGTAACGGAGATGGCTGGTAACGTTCCGCTTTCTGTAAAAATCGAGGCGTTTGATCCTGAACGTTTTTCATGATTTTCATCATATTTAACGAGTGTGAATATATCCAATATGAGTAAAATAATTTTTCTTTCAATCCTGATGCTATGCTTATCGTTTATGTTAGATGCTCAATCGGGTAAAGAGTATGTTCCTTGCAGTGAGATGCCAGATATTATCAATGCCTATCATGCGGATGTGACGGCACTGGACCGTGTATATATTGTAAATGGCTCACCCGAAAAAACAGGACGTTATAAGTTGCTGGCTGAAGATTATTTAAGTAAAATTGAAAAGCTACACTTCAGCAATTTACCACTGGGTTGTAAAGTAGATTATATTTTATTTAAAAGAGATCTTGCAGAGTCGGTGTTTCAAGCCCAGAATGATGCAAAAGAATACAGTACATTAAAAAAATGGTTTCCATTTAACGATTCTATTTATTCCCTGGAAAAAATTAGACGCAGGGGTGGAGCACTTGATGCAAAAAATACTGCACTCATATTTTTTACAATTAATAAAGAGATACAGCAACTACAGACAAAAATTACGGTAGAAAAAAGCTTAACTATTAAGGATAGCCGGAGGGCTGGTATCATAATTAATGGACTGCGTACAGCAGCAAAAAATGTTTTTAATTTTTATAACGGATACGATCCCTTGTTTACATGGTGGGTACCGGATACTTACAATAAACTGGATAGCGCACTTACTTCCTATGCGACGGTTTTTAAAATTACTGCAGAAAAAAATGCCCCCAATAAAGACTCCAGTGGTATTGTGGGTTACCCAATTGGAAGGGAGGAAATTATGCGGCAACTTAGTATAGAAATGATTCCCTACACACCTGAAGAACTTATACAAATTGCCAATAAAGAATTTGCATGGTGTGACCACCAAATGCTGTTAGCCTCTGCTGAAATGGGTTTTGGGACCGATTGGAAAAAAGCATTGGAAAAAGTAAAGCTCAGTTATGTGCCGGCTGGTGAGCAAGCCCAGGCGATGGTAAAATTATATGATGAATCAGTGGCGTTTCTCAAAGCAAAGGACCTAATTACTATTCCGCCTTTAGCCGAAGAAACCTGGCGGATTGCTATGATGACACCTGAGCAACAATTGATAAATCCATTCTTTTATGGTGGGGAGGAATTTGCTGTTTCTTATCCTACTAATACGATGGATTTTACGTCAAGAATGATGAGCATGAGAGGGAATAACCCTCATTTTTCAAGAGCTACTGTCCATCATGAATTGATTGCCGGACATTACCTGCAGCAATTTATGAACGAACGGGTAAATACCTACCGTCATTATGAAACCCCTTTCTGGACAGAAGGATGGGCGCTATATTGGGAAATGTTATTGTGGAATGAAAACTTTCCCCAATCACCTGAAGATCGCATTGGTATGCTCTTTTGGAGAATGCATCGTTGTGCAAGAATTATCTTTTCTCTAAATTACCATATGCAAAAATGGCCACCACAAAAATGTATTGATTTTTTAGTTGAACGGGTAGGCCATGAACGTGCAAATGCAGAAGGTGAAGTTCGCCGATCATTTGTTGGTGGATATAGTCCATTGTACCAGGTTGGTTATATGATAGGAGGGCTTCAATTTATGGCACTTAAAAATGAATTGGTCGGTACCAATAAAATGACAATAAAACAATTTCATGACGCTGTACTTCAACAAAATTCAATGCCTGTAGAAATGCTCCGGGCTATAATGACTAACCAATCTTTAGAGTCCGAATACAAATCTAACTGGCGTTTTTATACCTTACCATAAAATTTTTTTTTGCAGGTAAAAATGTTTTTTTCCATAAAGCTATTCAATCAATTAGCAGTATTTCATTTATTATTGAATAGGGTAAGTCATACATTTTTTATATTCTGCATCTCTTTATAATGGCTTAAAAGGTTGAAATCAAAATTTTTAAATAGCGTTAATTTTTTATCGGAATTACTTACCGTCTTCTTGCAAAAATCTATTTCACTGATTAACTTAATGTGGCATTATTATACAATTGCCATCTTTTTTAAGATTAAAGGCGGATTATTTGTATGGCAGGAATAAATAGTAGTGAAGGGTAATTAAAATAATCATTCTTTATCGTGATAAGCTTTAATAAATTCTCGAGGTGCAGAGCCAGTGATACTTTTGAAAACACGGTTAAAAGTAACCACATTATTAAACCCGCTTTGATAAGCGACGGTTGAAATACTATGGAATTCTTTTTCCATGAATTTTTTGCAAGCGTCATTAATCCTTACTTCATTTAGAAAATTAATATAAGTTTTTGAAGTATGTTTTTTAAAATAACGGCAGAAAGATTGTGGCGTAAGATATGCTACTGCAGCAATTTGCTCAAGAGAAATACAATCCGTAAAATTAGCCATTGTGTACCGGTAAACATCATTCATCCGCAAACCCTCCGAGTCACTAAAAGCCTGCTCAAATGATTCTGTAGAAAGATGTTCCCAATTTTTTAAATTGGCCATTACCTGTAATAGCTCAATGAATGACGATAGCCTGAAACCGGTAAAGTTATTTTTGATTTTTAAAATAAGTCCTGTCAGTATCTTTTTATCCTTCGCTGAGGCTTTCATTCCATAACTACTAAGATCAATAAAGTTTTTAATGCTTCTTAATTCAGGAAAAGTCAGTAATTGAGCAAGAAAGCCTTTTGGATTAAAAAATATATTAAGTGTATGAACCTCCTTATCACTTCCTTCTTCAAAATAGCAAGGGTCACTTTTAAAAAAATGGGGTTGGTTAGCTCCTATTACAAAGAAGTCTCCTGTTTGAAAGCGTTGCATGTAATTGCCTGCAATAAGAGTTCCTTCACCATTTACAACCCAGGTAACCTGTGTTTCCAGATGCCGGTGAAGGTGTTCATAAAAATGAGGTAAGCGATCTTCTTGAAAATGAATTAAATTATCTATAGTAACTGGTATAGTAAATTGAACGACTTTCATATTTCAATATTAACATAAAAATTCATTTATATCACCTTTTGGTGAAAATTTGTAAAAAAATTGACAACTACCGTTTATTAATAGATTCTTTTATAAATATTTTTGAAATAAGATTCAACAGTCTAAAATTTTACAGCTTTATATAACTACAATTTTACGTTTATGCGTGCCAATCATTTTAAACCTGCACTAGGTCTTTTAGATTCAACAATGGTAGTAGCTGGTAGTATGATTGGGTCGGGTATTTTTATTGTGAGTGCTGATATAACCCGTAATGTGGGTAGCGCCGGCTGGTTGATGGCTGTATGGGGAATAACTGGTTTAATGACATTGATTGCAGCATTGAGTTATGCTGAATTAAGTGCCATGTATCCAAAAGCAGGCGGACAGTATATTTTCCTTAAAGAAGCCTATAATCCATTGATTGGTTTTTTATATGGCTGGAGTTTTTTTTCAGTTATTCAAACAGCTACTATTGCAGCCGTAGGGGTTGCATTCGCAAAATTTACTGCATACATATTTCCCGTTTTTAGTGAAGAAAACATTATCCTTAACCTAGGTTTTATTACCATTTCCGCTGCACAATTATTATCAATCGCATTGATAGTTTTACTTACCTACATTAACAGCAAGGGCATAAAAAATGGTAAGCTAATTCAGACAAGCTTTACCCTTGCAAAATTATTAAGCCTTTTTTGTTTAATAATTTTTGGGTTGTTTGCTGCAAAGTCAGAAATATGGCATGCTAACTGGCACAACGCCTGGCATTTGCGGAAGTTAGGCACAGATGGCAGTTTTACAAACTACACGCCTATTTTAGCAGCAGGTGCTGTGGCGGCGGCCATGGTAGGTTCTGTGTTCAGCAGCGATTCCTGGAACAACATTACTTTCATTGCAGGAGAAGTAAATAATCCAAAACGTACCATTGGCCTGAGTCTTTTTCTGGGTACGCTAATCGTAACGTTAATTTATATCAGCACCAATCTTGTATACACGGCAGTATTGCCTATACATGGTATTGCCTCAGCGCCGAAAGACAGGGTAGGTGTGGCTGCATCAGAAATTATCTTTGGCAACAGTGGTACCATCCTAATCGCTTTACTCATTATGGTATCTACCTTTGGTTGTAACAATGGGCTAATACTTGCAGGAGCAAGAGTATATTATACAATGGCAAATGATGGATTATTTTTTCGCAAAGCAGGTAACCTAAATAAATTTTCGGTACCTTCTTACGCGTTGTGGCTGCAATGCTTATTTGCCTGTACATGGAGTTTAAGTGGAAAGTACGGCGATTTATTGGATATGATTTCTTTTGTAGTAGTAGGGTTTTACATACTAACCATCGTTGGAATTTTTATTTTACGAAAAAAGAAACCTTTTCAAGAGCGACCATATAAAGCTTTTGGTTATCCCTTTTTACCTGCTTTATATATTTTAATGGGGATTGCTTTTTGTTTGTTGCTGGTAATTTTTAAACCAAAGTTTACTTGGCCGGGATTGATAATAACGCTGATCGGCATACCTATATATTATTTTGCAGTTTCGCAGAAAAATAATAAATAAATCAGGTAAATTTCATACCTAATAAAACACTATAAATGCGGGGAGGTTATGAAAATAATTTATGTTACCGATGGTACTTGCGTTACCATCCCAAAAATGAAGAAAAGGAAAACGACAGGCAATGCTGTCGGCTAATATCGTAATGGGGCAAATGTCTGCATCAGGCCTTAACCCTATAATGGAAATAATTATTTTTATCAATTAAAACAAGCAAATGATGGTCTCCGTAATAAATAAATATTTTTTTACAATAGCTGCTATCCTTTTTTTTATTGCAGTTAAAGCACAAGATAATACCCGCTATATTATTAAGCCGGTTATTAAATTGCAAGCCAGTACTTTTAATTTAAACGAAGTAAAATTGTTGCCCGGTAGTCCGTTTTATGATGCATTGAAAACCAATGCAGCTTACTTACAAACGCTCGATGCGGATAGGTTCCTTAATCGATGGAGAAGCAATGCAGGATTGCAGCCGAAGGCACCCTTGTATGAGGGCTGGGAGCAAACATCTTCGCATATGCTAGGCCATTATCTTTCGGCGCTTGCACTGCAATATGCGGCATCTGGAGATACCATTTTTTTAACAAAGGCAAATTATGTTGTTGACCAGTTGGATGAAATTCAGGTGGCAAGAAAAACTGGATATATCGGAGGCATTCCCGGGGATGATACCTTATGGGGAAATGTGGCGGCAGGTAAAATAGTAACCGGAGGATTCGATTTGAATGGTGCCTGGGTGCCTTGGTATATGCTGCATAAAATATGGGCTGGCTTGCTGGATGCTTACCTGTATACAGGTAATGAAAAAGCTAAAAATATAGTGGTTAAATTATCTGATTGGGCTTGTAAAGAATTTGGTAATATGCCTGATTCGCTTTTTCAAAAAATGATGGAAGCCGAATTTGGAGGTATGAACGAATCGCTTGCGGAAGTATATGCCATTACGGGAAATGAAAAGTACTTAGCCCTTTCCTATAAATTTTACCACAAAAAAATAATGGACCCTTTAAGTAATCAGGAAGATAAATTAGCGGGTGTACATGCCAACACACAAATACCAAAAGTTATCGGAGCTGCCAGGCAGTATGAACTTACAGGTAATGAACGCGAATTAGGTATCGCTGGATTTTTCTTTAACACGGTGCTTAAAAACCACACCTATGCCAATGGAGGAAATAGTAATTATGAATCATTTAACCCTGCCGGAAAATTTAAAAATGCGTTGGGTACCAATACTTCAGAAACTTGTAATACTTACAATATGCTAAAGCTTGACAGGCATTTATTTACCTGGAGCCCATCTGTTAAATTGGCTGATTATTATGAGCGTGCGCTTTATGGGCATTTATTAGCATCGCAGCAGCCAGAAACAGGTAATCTTTGTTATTATGTGTCGCTACTATCCGGTACACAAAAAGTTTATAGTACGCCCTACCAATCGTTTTGGTGCTGCGTTGGAACCGGTATTGAAAACCATTCAAAATATGCCGAGAATATTTATTATAAAGATGATAGGAACGGCCTTTACGTCAACCTCTTTATTCCATCCGTATTAAACTGGAAGGAGCAGGGAATAATAATAACCCAGCAAAATAATTTTCCTTATAAAGCATCCACTAAACTTATAATTACTGCTGCTAAAAAAATAAAATTTCCCATACATTTTCGTTGCCCTTCCTGGTCCTTAAATGGTATCGCTATTTTTATAAATGGTATAAAAGAAAAGGTTGTAACACAGCCGGGTAAATACACCACCATCAATAGGTATTGGCAAAATAATGATAAAGTAGAACTGCGTTTTAATATGCAATTATATACCGAACCCATGCCGGACGACAGCTCAAAAGTTGCCGTATTTTATGGCCCGGTTTTGATGGCAGGTGTTTTGGGTACAGCAAAGCCGGGGGTAGAAGGTGTGCCCATTTTAGTAACTGGCAACAAGCCGGTAAAAGATTGGGTACAGGCCACAGATATCCAACATTTAAAATTTACCACCATTAACGTTGGTCGCCCTAAAGATGTACCACTAAAGCCTTTTTATGCTGTGCATGATGAACGTTACATTGTATACTGGGATTTATTTACAGCAAATGGCTGGGCACAAAAAAAAGTAGCCTATCAGCAAGAAATACTACGCCTTACAAATATGGAAAAGCTTACGGTAGATGTGGTACGTTTTGGAGACCAGCAATCTGAAAAAGATCATCAATTAGATGGAACAAATACAGGTGTGGGTACGCATATGGAAAGATCATTCCGAGATGCACCCAATGGCGGATCGTTTTATTTTACAGCAAAAGTAAGGGCCGGTGTACTAAAATTATTAAACACTTACAATGGGGGCGATGGGGGTAACAGGCGATTTGATATTTTTATTGATGATGTAAAAATTGCCTCAGAAAACTTAAAAGGGGATAAGCCTGGCGAATACATTGAGCAGGCCTATCTTATACCGGAGCGCTGTACAAAAGGCAAATCGTCCATCACTATAAAATTTCAGGGTTTGCCGGGCAATATTGCAGGGGCTGTTTTTGAATCAAGGATATTGGCTCAATAATTTATGGGAGTTTTAAAAACCCTGGTCATTTTATAGGGATAAAAAATTATTAAATTAAAGCCCGATTTTATAGGTGATATTTTCAGTAATTAAAGCATTTTTATCAGTTCGGAATGGTGCCAGGGGAAACCCTTCTTTATTAAAAACATTGGCTTTTCCGGCATCATCTTTCCACGCATACCGTACGTCTGCCGGTTTGCTTTCAGTTAAGTTGTAAACAATAATATTATGACCATGTATCTTTGCTTTTGCAGGGAAAAACCTTTTTCCCTTTTCGGCAATTTCAAAACCATTAATTATTTGCGCGCTATCTTTTATTAAAAAAGCGTTTTCTGATTTTTTAAAATGTATAATAATCGTATTTTTTTTAATTTCCTTAAAGGCAAATATGGGGCCTTCAAAAGGTATGTTTAAATTATAAATTTTATGCAAAGCCCAAGAAGCCAATCTAATACCAACATCCTGCTTATTTTTTGGGTGAATATCTAATGTATTACCTATATCTGTCGTAACAGCCATACCTGTATTTTTCATTGTTAAAGCATGCGCCTGCGATTCCCTTAACTCAGCCCAGGTACTCCCTTTTCCAGGTATATCTGTATTGGCCTCAAAACTTGATAATTGTATAAAACCAAAAGGCAAATATCGCCGGTGCCAATGTCTACGCCAATCATTTATAAGTAATATAAATGATTGTGCATACGCTGCTGCCCGGGATGTATTTGATTCTCCCTGGTACCATATAACGCCTTTTATTTGGTAATTTAATAATGGATGTATCATGGCATTAAAAAGCAGTGTAGGATAATCATTTGGAAAAACCTGAAAACTATTACTGTTTACGTAAGCTACCTGATATTTCCATGTACCGGCAAGTGATTTTTTTTTATTGCCGCATAGCAGGTATAACTCTTCGGGTCCGCTAATAAAACCACCACCACCACCATAATCTTCTATTGCGACCACAATTGTATTCTCTCCTGCTTTAAGAACTCCTTCTTTCAACAGGTATTTTCTATCATCCGTTGGTTTATTTTTTAAGCTGCCTACTAGGTTTCCATTGATCCAGGCTGAGTCAGAATCATCAATCTTACCCAGCGAAAGAATAGTTTTTTGTGTGGCATCATCAGCTGAAAGATTGAAATTTAGCCGGTAATAAACTGTGCCGTTAAGTTGTTCCCAACCTTGGGTTTCCCAATAGCCTGGCACTTGTAAAGTTGACCAATGTTCATCATTAAAAGCTGGCTCAGTCCAAAGGTTTGTTATTGTTTTGTTTGGTAAGTTTCCTTGTAGCTTGTTAATTTTATTCAGCAACAAATTTTCTTTGTTCAGTAATATTTCGGCGATGGTTTCATTTGGTATATGCTTTATTGTTTCGCTAAATAAAGCGTTGCTTATAGCCTGCCTGCTCATCCATGTTTCTAAAATAGTACCCCCTACACTTGCATTAATTATACCGATTGGCATTTTAAGTTGTTTGTATAATTCTTTGGCATAAAAAAAAGCTACAGCAGAAAAGTTACCTGCGGTTTTAGCCGATGCACTAATCCATTGTCCATTTTGAACATTGGATAATGGTTGCAGGCTTACTTTTTTTTCTACTTCAAATTGTCTTATCATCGGATAGTTTGCATCTTGTAATTCAGCAGCTGCATTTGCTGCCATTTGCAACGGAAACTCCATATTTGATTGGCCGCTACACAACCAAACTTCCCCTGCCAGGATATTTTTTATAATTATCTTGTTAGTTCCTTCAATTTTCATTACATAGGGCCCGCCTGGCTTTACAGCAGGTAAAACTATTTGCCAAGTGCCATCTTTACTACCGATTGTATTTTTATTAATGCCAGCAAAACTTATAAAAATTTTTTCATTAAATAGGCAGGTGCCCCAAATTTTGATAGGTACACCATGTTGTAGGACCATGCCATCGCTTAGTATGGCAGATAATTTTACAGCCGCCAAACAGGAGCTTGATAATATTCCAGCAAATAAAAATGTAGCAATGAGTTTCATTTTTTTTTATCAAAGGTAGATGCCACTAATGTAACCGGGTACCGATAGTTTACCCTATTTTAATTATATATTACCTTTAAAGATTGGTTTATTTGTTCATTTCTATTTTCAATTAGGCCCTTTAATTTAAAACAAGGAATTCCGGCGTAATTGTTTTCAGCATAGTTAATTATAACTTTTATTTGGAATTATTTTAAATAATTGAGTTAAATCTGGAAAGAAATTATTTTTAATTGTTTGGCGTTTATTTCTTGCACGTAACTTATTTTAAAATAGCATAGTCTTAATAAATGGTACAAATAATAAAACGTAAAAGAAGCCAATCTATAATAATATTATGTATGGGTATTTGTCACAATTAGTTTTGTAAAAATTGATACTTTAAAATTTAGGCCCTTCTGATTTTTGAAATAGGCCTAAGAAAAAAGATGTTTTTTAATTAATCACCTGTTCATTATTTTTTATTTAGGTAATATTCGTAAATAATGAGAGAATTTATTTATTAAATATCGCATGGGAGTAACTTAATTTTAGATTACGTTAATGAAGCCTAAAAATAATTTAATGAAGTGCTTGTTTGATAAAATTGCAATAAAACAATCTTATATAATTATAGTTGTGATTTTATCATTTTTAAATTCGACTCTTTTAACAGCTCAATCTTTACGAGCCTATCAGCCAACGAGCCAGCAGCAAAAGCAGGCTTATAAAAAAGCAGCCCAAATGGATTCGCTTGCAAAAAATAGTATTTTTAAATTTACTGTAAAAGCTCATTGGCAAATCGGGGGGGAAACCTTCTGGTATAAAAATAACCTTATCAAAAACACGGTAGAATATTTATATGTAAATGCACTAACTGGTAATAAATACAAAGCTTTCGATCATAGTAAAATGGCAAAGGCTTTAAGTACTTTGATGGATACAATTTTTAATGCTGAAAAGTTACCTATAACCAATATGCAATTTGATAAGGCATATAAAAATGTTGACCTGCAGGTAAATAAAAAATGGTTTAGATGTAATTTGAAAACGTATACTTGCACAGCTATCGATTCAATTTTTATGGTAGAAGATGATGGCATAGTAAGGGGAAACATCAATAGCCGATGGGAAAGGCAACAGCAATCAGACAGCCTTTCGCCCGATAAACAATGGCTTGTATTTACGAAAGAAGGGAATATATTTTTGCAGCCAGCCCTTGGCGGAGCCATTGAGCAAATTACAAACGATGGGGACACTTCAAAACCATATGGCAGAATACAGTGGTCACCCGATAGCAAGCACCTCGTTGTGTTTCACATAAACCCTGTTAAAGAAAAACCTGTTTATTATATCCTGTCATCTGTCGATAGCCTTACAAGAGGCGTTTTAAAAAGTAATGATTATGCACAGCCCGGTGATGGTTTTACAAGTTTTGAGATGTTTACAATTAATGTGAACGACAAAAAATTAGTAAAAGTTAATACAGAAATCTATGATTTTTTAGATTATCCATGGATCCATTGGTGTACTAACGACAACCAGCATTTTGTTTATGAAAAGGCAGACCGTGGCCATCAGCGTTTTAGAATCATAAAGGTGGATGCAATTACCGGGGATGCGCTTAATCTAATTGATGAAAAGACAAATACTTTTATTTATGAAAGCATGATTTTTACCTGGTACACAGCAAATACCCATGAAATTATATGGCGTAGTGAAAAAGATGGATGGAATCAATTGTACCTGGTGGACGCTATAAAAGGGGGTATCAAAAATAAAATAACAAATGGTAATTGGGTCGTTAGAAAGATTGATAGTGTTGATGAATTGAAAAGGGAAATATGGTTTGAGGCAAGTGGCGTTAATGCCGGAGAAGACCCTTACAATATCCACTTTTACCGTATAGGATTTGATGGTAAAAATTTAGTTTCCTTAACAACAGCCAATGCAACCCATAGCCTTAGTTTTTCTCCCAATAGAAAATATTTTATAGATAATTATAGTCGTCCGGATTTACCTGCTGTCACAGAATTGCATATAACCAATAGCGGTAAATTAATTAGTGTAATGGAGAAAACTGATATTACCCTTTACCGGCAACTTGGCTTACGCATGCCTGAAGTTTTTGTTGCCAAATCTCGTGATGGTATTACAGATATTTGGGGAGTAGTTTGCAGGCCATCTCATTTCGATACTTCATTTAAATACCCTGTAATTGAAGATATTTACGCTGGTCCGCAAGATGCTTATGTACCCAAACATTTTATGAATTATGGGGAGATGCAAAGTATGGCAGAGCTTGGTTTTATTGTAATTCAATGTGATGGTATGGGCACGGCTAACCGTTCTAAGGCCTTTCATGATGTGTGCTGGCAAAATTTGGCAGATGCAGGATTCCCGGATCGTATTTTATGGATAAAAGCACTTGCTGCAAAGTATCCATATATTGATGCTGATAGGGTAGGCTTATTTGGTACATCAGCCGGTGGACAAAATGCCGCAGGCGCCGTATTGTTTCATCCAGAATTTTATAAAGCCGCTGTATCAGCAGCTGGCTGCCACGATAACCGAATTGATAAACAGTGGTGGAATGAGCAATGGATGGGTTACCCTGTCGGTCCGCATTATAAAGCTCAAAGTAATGTTACCAACGCTAAAAAATTAAAAGGCGCTTTATTATTGATAGTTGGTGAAGCAGATACAAATGTACCTCCGGAAAGTACTTTGCGCCTGGTAGATGCTTTGATAAAGGAAGATAAAACATTTGACCTGCTTGTTATACCGGGTATGGGGCATAGTGACGGCGGCCCTTATGGCAGAAGGAAAAAGCGTGATTTTTTTGTAAAACATTTACTGGGTGTTGACCCTCCGGATAGAAATAATTTAACAGAAAATTAAACCGATTGCCCAATAATGCATAAATGATAATGGTTATTTGCAGATAGTACATTTTACTAAATACTTAAGTCAATTCAATTGGGCTAACTTTTTAGATAAAAAAAATGACGGATTTTTTTACCACAATTAATTTAGCAGTGGCGATAGTTCAATTTTACATTATTGAGATTTGCTTTTAATAAACAATATACAGCCTCTTTTATCGCAAAATATTTTAGCTTTTTTTGAATTTTTAAAGTGCTTGCCTTTTATTTTTATTTTATAGTTAATTCATAAAGTCAATGAATAAGTGTTCAATTTTATTTTTAATCTCTATGGCTGTTTTAACAAATATTGCTGCACAGAGTTATGTTCCTGAATGGAAAGATGCAAGAATAAAAGTTAAACCAGCTATTGATATTAAAGCCTATGCATTTGATGTAAGCGATGTGAGGCTATTGCCGGGTATGTTTGCTGATGCCGCAACTGCCAACGTAAAATATTTATTAAAGATAGAACCTGATAGATTGCTGGCAGATTTTAGGGTTCATTCCGGGTTAAAAGCTAGAGGGCAGCGGTACGGAGGTTGGGAGTCCAGTGGATTAGCCGGACATACTTTAGGGCATTATTTAAGTGCTGTATCATTGCACTATGCATCAACGGGAGATAAAGAATTTTTAAAACGTGCTAATTATATTGTTGATGAACTGGAAGAAAGCCAGCGTGCAAGAAAAACGGGTTATGTAGGTGCCATACCAAATGAAGATAGCCTTTGGCTGCAAGTTTCTCAAGGGCAGATTCGATCCAGAGGTTTTGATTTAAATGGTGCCTGGAGCCCCTGGTATACCGTCCATAAAATTATGGGCGGCCTGCTGGATGCATACTTATATACCCATAATCCTAAGGCTTTAAAAGTTGTAGAAGGTATTGCAGATTGGACGGGTAACATCACAAAAAACCTCAACGACTCAATGTTTCAAAAGATGCTGATAACAGAATATGGTGGTATGAATGATGCACTTGTAAATACGTACGCTTTAACGGGCAATAAAAAATACCTTGATCTTTCCTACAAATTTTATGATAGAAGAATTTTAGATTCACTGGCGGCAGGAATTGATGTGTTACCCGGTAAACATTCCAACACCCAAATACCTAAAGTTATAGGCAGTGCACGCAGGTATCAATTAACAGGCGATGAAAAGGACTTTGTAACTGCTAATTTCTTTTGGCAAACTATCACCAAACATCATTCCTATGCAACAGGTGGAAATAGTAATTATGAATATTTAGGTGCCCCCGATATTTTAAACGATAAACTTTCGGATAATACTACTGAAACTTGTAACACTTATAACATGCTCAAGCTTACAAGGGAATTGTTCTCCATTAAACCTTCTGCCGGATTAATGGATTATTACGAGAAGGCGTTGTACAATCACATCCTTGCTTCGCAGAATCATAAAACAGGTATGGTTACTTATTTTGTATCGCTCAGAATGGGTGGTAAAAAAGAGTACAGCGATGAATACAATTCGTTTACCTGTTGTGTAGGTACCGGCATGGAAAATCATGTTAAATACGGGGAAAATATTTATTACCGGGGTAAGGATGGCAGCTTATACATCAACCTTTTTATACCTTCAATTTTAAACTGGAAAGAAAAAAATATTATTGTAAAACAAGAGACGGGCTTGCCTTCAACTGATAAAACAACGTTTACCATTACAACTACAAAACCGGAAATATTCGCTATCAGGCTTCGTAAGCCCTACTGGGCAAAGGATGTAGCCGTTAAAGTAAATGGTGCCGAACAAAAAATTAATATTGATAATGAAGGCTACATAGTTTTAAATCGTAGATGGGTTAGTAACGATAAAATTGAATTTACAACACCATTAAGTTTTTATACACAGGCAATGCCGGATAATCCTAACCGGCAGGCAGTATTTTACGGCCCCGTTTTGTTGGCCGGTGTATTGGGTAACAAAGAGCCTGACCCATTGGATGTTCCTGTTTTTATAAGCAGCAAACCAGATGTAAATAATTGGATTAAAAAAGCAAACAGTACTTCATCCCTTAGTTTTGAAACTATGGATGCAAGCACTTCCAGAAGTGTAAAACTAATTCCTTTCAATACTACCGAAAATGAATATTATACAGTTTACTGGGATGTATTTACGCCGGCAAATTGGGCACAGCAACAAAAAAATTATGAGGCTGCAAAACTAATACAAAAGGAGTTGGATGCAAGAACGGTGGATTATTTACGCATTGGCGAAATGCAGCCCGAGCGTGACCATGAGCTTGTTTCATTAAATTCAGTAACCGGTGATGAGCATAATAAAAAATGGCGTTTAGTCGAAGATAGTGGCTTTATTACTTTTAATATGAAGGTAGACAGCAGTTTATTAAATACCCTTGTTTGCACCTACTGGGGTATGGATAACAGGGGCAGGGTATTTGATATTTTTGTAAATGATACGATGATTGCTACGGAAAATTTAAATAATTATAAAGAGAGCAAATTTTATGATATTCCTTATAAAATTCCGAAGGAGATAACCAAAAATAATAGTACTGTAAAAATTAAAATTGTTCCTAAATCCAATAATGCTGCCGGGCCCTTATATGGTGCCAAAATAATTAAAGGCGATGTTGCCGGTTTAATAAATCCGAATTAAAAAACTAGATAAAAATTTGTTATGAAAAATATAGTATTGCCACTTTGTATGCTGTTAACTTTTACGGTAATTGCGCAAAAAAAAGATTATCCCATTCAACCGGTATCCTTTACTCATGTGCATGTAACAGATAATTTTTGGAAACCCAAAATGGAGGTAAATGCAACTATTACCATACCCTATATTTTAAGGATGTGCAAAGAGCACGGGCGCATCGATAATTTTTTAGCCGCTGCAGGAAAAAGGGAAAACAAGGTTTGTTCTGAATTTCCTTTTGATGATACGGATATTTATAAATGGTTGGAGGGGGCATCGTATGCGTTACAGGTTACACCCAATAAAATGCTTTCATCCTACCTGGATACATTGATTGGAATAATTGGTGCAGCGCAGGAAAAAGATGGTTACCTATACACTTTCAGAACAATTAAGCCTGCCATACCCCACGAATGGATTGGAGCTAAGCGCTGGCAGAATGATTCTATATTAAGCCACGAATTATACAATGCAGGGCATTTGTACGAAGCAGCTTATGCACATTATAATTCCACAGGCAAAAGAACTTTATTAAATATTGCCTTAAAAAATGCAGATCTTCTGACAAGGACTTTTGGTTACGGAAAAATACAAGAATACCCAGGGCATCAAATTGTTGAAATAGGGCTGGCAAAATTATATCGTATAACCGGCGAAAAGAAATACCTGGATCTTGCCAAGTTTTTTTTGGATGTACGTGGCCCTGGCGGCGATGCATACAATCAGGCAAACAAAAAAGTTGTTGATCAAACGGAGGCGGAAGGACATGCAGTTAGGGCTGCTTATATGTATAGTGGCATGGCAGATGTGGCAGCTTTAACTGGCGATAAAAAATACCTGCAGGCTATTGACAAAATTTGGGAAGATGTTGTAAATAAAAAAATATACATTACTGGTGGTATTGGCGCAACCGGTGCCGGTGAGGCATTTGGGGCCGCTTACGATTTACCTAACATGAGTGCATATGCAGAAACTTGCGCTGCCATAGCCAATGTTTATTGGAACAACAGGATGTTTTTATTACATGGTGATGCTAAATATATTGATGTGCTGGAACGTACGCTGTACAATGGTTTGTTGTCGGGTATGTCATTAAGTGGCGATCGTTTCTTTTATCCTAACCCACTGGCATCTGTAGGGCAGCACGATAGAAGCGGCTGGTTTTCCTGTGCTTGTTGTATCAGTAACATGACAAGATTTTTACCTTCAGTACCGGGTTATGTGTATGCACAAAATTTGAATGATCTGTACGTAAATCTTTTTATGAGTAGTAATAGTGATATTAACTTAATTGCTGGCAAAGTAAATATTACACAAACAACCAATTATCCATGGATGGGAAAAGTTGCTATCAGTATCAATCCCGAAAAACGTACTGATTTTACATTGCACATACGTATACCAGGCTGGGCAAATCAGCAACCTGTACCGGGCGATTTATATAATAATGCTTTGAATAGTTCCATTGTAACAATTTTATTAAATGGTAAACCTTACAAATACAAAATAGAAAAAGGGTATGCAATTATACAGCGCAACTGGAACAAGGGAGATAGAATTTCGTTGGACTTACCGATGGAGCCCCTTAAGATATTTGCCAACAATAAAGTAAAAGCAGATGCAGGACGCTTTGCTATTCAATATGGCCCGGTGGTATATTGTTTAGAAGGTGTTGATAATAAAGATAGTATTGTACAAAATATTATAGTAGATAAAAATACGGCTATGCAGGTTAGCTATCATCAGGATATTTTAAATGGGATTAATATAATTACGGCATCTGGCGAGGCAACAAAACGCCAGTTGAATACAACAGAACTTATAACTACCAAACAGACGGTTACTGCAATTCCATATTATGCCTGGGATAATCGTGGTGCAGGCGAAATGGAAGTTTGGATACCATACACTGCCGTAGCAGCTAGGCCCCAGCCCGCTGCAACCATTGCCAATACCAGTACAATAACCAGTTCGTTAAAATCACGTTCTGTAAAAGCCATTAACGATCAGTTTGAACCGGAAGACTCAAAAGATAATTCAGTTCCATATTTTCATTGGTGGCCCAAAAAGAATACTACAGAATGGGTTGCGTATGATTTTAATACAGAACACACTGTGTCCTCATGTAAAGTTTATTGGTACGATGATGGTCCCTGGGGTGGTTGCCGTATACCCGCAGCCTGGAAAATTTATTACAAAAAAGATGGGGAATGGATACCGGTTACGCCAACAACAGCCTACGAAATAGCAAAAGATAAATACAATAGTGTAAGCTTTGAACCGGTAAAAACAACCGCATTAAAATTAGAAGTGCAATTGCCTGTAGATAATGCAAGTGGTATACATGAGTGGATAGTGGAGTAAGTGGTTAGTAATTATTTTAGGATATTTTATAAATGGTATTTAATGAAAATGAAATGAAAATTCCTTTGCGGACAAGTGTCAATACTCAATGAAATAATTACAATATTTAAATATCAATAGCAGCATCAATCAAAACTAATCATGCAGGATAATCAAAAAAAATATTTTCTTTTTCTTATTGCAATTACTTGTTTTTATTTTGCCAACAGTCAAAGTAAAGCCATTATAAATATTGATGCTGCAAAAATGGAAAGTAAGGTATCTGCTGATTTGCATGGTATTTTTTTTGAAGAAATAAGCCATGGAGGCGAAGGAGGTTTATATGGAGAACTAATACAAAATCGGGGTTTTGAAGAAAGTCGTTTGCCATTGTCTACTACAGTTAATAATGGTTTTCTAATTCCGGAAAGAACACCTCATTTTTCCTTGCCAAAAAATGGTATAAGCGATTGGAAAATGGAATGGCCTGTTAAAAGCGAATGGCCTGCGTGGAGTACAGTAACAAATAATTTGTTGGATATAACGTTGGCAATAACGCAAAAGAATCCTTTAAACAATGCAACGCCAAATTCGCTACAGGTAAATATTAATGCCCATAATAAAAATGGAAAAAACAATGTAGTGAATGATGGTTTTTGGGGTATTAATGTTATAAAAAATGATACCTATAATTTTAGTTTTTACGCCAGAACAAACAGCAAGTACAAAGGGGCACTGACGGTTTCTTTGCAATCTGCAAATGGAACAATATTAGCGATTGATAAAATACCATTTGCTAGTGGCGCTGCATGGAAAAGATATAATGGTAAATTGAAAGCTAATACAACCGATGGTAAAGCGAAATTTGTTTTCTCATTTGGAAGCACCGGAACTGTTTGGCTTGATATGGTTTCTCTTTTTCCTGAAAAAACCTTTATGAACAGGCCTAATGGACTGCGGCTTGACCTTGCTAATTATATTGCCGATTTAAAGCCTGCATTTGTTCGCTGGCCGGGAGGATGTTTTGTAGAAGGGATCAATGTAGCAAACACGCCTAACTGGAGAAAAAGTATTGGGCCTGTTGAAAAACGCCCTGGTACGTACAGTGTGTGGGGTTACTGGAGTACTGATGGCTTTGGTTACCATGAGTACTTGCAATTTTGCGAAGACATACATGCTGCAGCTCTGTATGTTTTTAATATTGGTGTATCCTGCGACTTCCGAAGCGGCACCTTTGTTCCGGATAATAAAGTTGATTCTATCATTAATGATATTCTGGATGGTATTGAATATGCGGTTGGTAAGGTGACAACAAAGTACGGGAAATTACGTGCTGCTAATGGCCATGCCAAGCCTTTTCCCCTAAAATTTATTGAGGTTGGTAACGAACAATCCGGCCCGCGGTATGCGGCCCGGTATAATAAGTTTTATAAGGCCATAAAATTTAAATATCCACAAATAAAAATTTTGGCCAGCATGGGTATTGGCGATGTAAACAAATATACTACAGACAGCATGAAAGGGATTGACCTTGTTGATGAGCATGCATACAAAGCCGCAGGTTGGGCCATGCAAAACTACCATCATTTTGATAAATACAAACGAGGCAATTGGGATATGTACGTTGGGGAATATGCAACTAACAATGGCGTAGGCGCAGGTAATATGAATGCGGCTTTAAGCGATGCCGTATATATAATGGGGATGGAACGCAATAGCGACCTCGTAAAAATGAGTAGCTATGCTCCGCTGCTGGTTAATGTAAATGATATAAGCTGGCCTGTAAACCTAATTAATTTTGATGCATCAAAAAGCTTTGCCCGCATATCTTATTATGCCATTAAAATGTTTAACCAAAATAAGCCAACCCAAAATATACATACCGAAACTATTATACCTGTCTTAAAAAATAAAATGCCTTTATTTGGCGGTAGTATTGGATTAGCTACCTGGGATACGCAAAGCGAGTATAAAAATATTGAAGTAATACAAAACGGTTTAACGGTTTATAAAAGTGATTTTATTAACAAGCCGGAAGAGTGGAAATTAGTACGCGGCAGTTGGAAGGTTCAAGACAGTGCATTAAGCCAAACAGTTGAAGGTGAGCAGCGTTTGGCCTGGCTAAAAGATAAAAGTTTTGATACATACACTTTAAAATTAAAAGCCAGAAAAAAATCCGGCTTTAATGCTTTTATTATTCCTTTTGCTATTAAAGATGATAGTACACAAATACGTGCACATATTGGTAGTTGGCTAAATAGCAATGCCGTTTTTGAAAACGTTACTCATGGGTTTGACGTGGCGGCAATATCAGAATCTAAACATTTAGAACAGCCTATTGAAAATGGGCGCTGGTATGATATTACTATCGAAGTAGGCAACGATAAAGTAGATTGTTTTTTAGATGGTAAATTATTAATGACTTACACAGCGCCTGAAAGCTTTTTTAGTATTGCGGGTAAAGATGCTGTTTCCGGCGATATAATAATTAAAGCAGTAAATGCAGGTGCAGAACCCTTTGTAGCATCAATTGTATTGTTAGGTACACAAACTGTAAAGCCCATTGCCGATCTATATGTTTTAAGTGCAGCAAGTTTAGATGCAGAGAACTCTTTCACTAATCCCTTAGAATATACTCCGCAACATACACAAGTAAATAATGTTGCTCAAAAATTCGAAATACTTTTTAAGCCTTACTCAATAAATGCCTTAAGGATTCATACAAAATAATTTTTTATTTAAGATAGCCAATATATTAATTTGTGTTTAACGAGTCCATAAAAAATCCATATAATTATTGTATTTGAAAAGTTGGTATTTTATACTTTGCCCTGCAAAATCAAGAGCATTAAAAGGTTCATTATAACTTCCTAATTCCGTAATTTCTTTATTCAAATGCTATCAAAAAAACTATCCAAGGCGAGGGTGGGATTTTTTATTTATCAACCTTTTTAACGAGCTAATTAGAGAATCAATACCTTTTCGAACACCTTTTTAAATTGGTTAATAATTGCTAATAGAAAGTTAATTTATGACTACATGTTAATTTTTTTATTAAGTAAATTTGAAATGTCTTCTTTACAACTATTGTATTTTTTTAATTACGGATTTTAAGAGTTCAATACTGATAAAGAAATTCTCCTGCGCTAAATAGCTATAACAATTTTGTCAATAATATAAATAGGTTTTCCATCCTGTAGCTACTTCATAATTAAAAAATAAAACTAATCGTTATGAGAAGAAATTTCAAAAAGTTTATGTTGACCCTTTTCATTTTTTGTATGCTTCTGCCAGCCTTGTCTGCTCAAGATCATAAAATTGTATCCGGCACAATAAAGGACGAGAAGGGAGCTGTTTTACAAGGAGCTACAATCCAGGAAAAGGGCTTAGGGTCTAATAGGGTATTATCGGATGCAGAGGGCAAGTTTACCATCAAATTATCCGGCATAACTTCAATAGTTGAAATAAGCTATACGGGTTTTATTGCCCGGGAAGTAAAGGTTACCGGGAATTTATTAACGGTTACTTTAAAAAATAAGGACAATATTAATAGTGAAGTAGTAGTAATTGGTTACCAGCAAATAATTCGACGAAACCTTACTGCCGCTGTTTCATCCATAAAAGGGAAAGAGATACAGGACATACCGGAGGCAAGCTTTGATCAGATGATCCAGGGGCGGCTGGCAGGAGTAAGTGTTTTATCCAGCACAGGTGAATTGGGGGCTAAAGCTGCCATTGTTATTAGAGGTACTTCAAACGTAGATTATGGAAATTCAAACGGGGGCAACAGTGGCCCATTATATGTAATTGATGGTGTTATTTATGATGTAAACATCATAGGTACTTCCTATGCTAATGGAAACCCTTTAAGTTTAATTAATCCGAATGATATTGAAAGTATTGATGTTTTAAAAGATGCCTCTGCAGCGGCAATATACGGTGCCAGAGCTGGTAATGGCGTTATTATTATAAAAACAAAAAGAGCGTTAAGGGGAAAGCCCCAGGTTTCTATAAATGCTTACGGCGGGGTAACTGCCCGGCCTAATTTACGTTCTGTATTTACCGGTAGTGCCGAAAGAGCATTAAAACTAAAGCTTTTGTATAGCCAGGCTGGTTATGATAATATCGCTCACAATACAATTCCAATAGCGCTTACTGATAGCCTTAATCCGGCATTTAATAATGATGTGGATTGGCAGGGTTTGCTTATAAGGAACAACGCAACTGTAAACAATCAGGATGTAGCTATTGGTGCTTATTTAGGCAGTGGAGGTAGTTATAGGTTATCCTTAAATCATTACAGCGAGCAAGGTGTTATAAATGGCTATTCATTGAGTAGGTTATCGCCTCATTTATCTTTAAATATTAATCCATTACCACATGTAAATATCAATGCCGACATTTTAATTAGTTCAGAAAAGCGACGCCATGGATCGGGCGGTGCTGGAGGCAGTTTATTCAATTCCTGGAGTTTCCCTTCTTCTTTTACACAGTTAAACCCTACGCAGGTAAAAGTGTATCAAGGTAATGGCAATATCTTTGATGATAATAATATTTTCGCTATTAATGGTTCTATCAGTTTAACTGATACCATTACAAAAAATCTTTTTTTTAAGAGTACATATGCCTCTAATAATTACACGGATAAGTATGCTTATTTTTCTCCTATAGAATTAAACGGGTCAACAAATACGGCCTATGACATCTATAATTCGAACCCATCCTGGTCTTTTGAAAATTATTTAACCTATATAAAGTCCGTGAAAGATCACCATTTTGTAGCAGTAGGAGGTGTATCAACTTATAGCAATAAACAATACAATTCGTTTGCTTACGGGCAGGGTATTTCTGTAACCGGCATCAACACCATACAAACTGTACCATCCGGGCCGGGCCTCTATGTAAATACCGGTAAAAGCGAAAAAAATACCGTCTCTTATTATGCCCGTATTTCTTACGATTATAAAGGAAAATACCTTGCAACGGTTTCCGTAAGAAGGGATGCCACTTCAATTTACAGCGATGTCAACCGCTGGGCAACATTTCCATCAGTATCTGCAGGGTGGATAGTTACTGATGAGGATTTTATGCAGGGGTCTAAAAAAATAATGAACTTTTTAAAGTTCAGGGCCAGTTGGGGTATTACAGGAAATGACCCTCAGGGTTTTTATGCTAAATACCAACCGTTATACACGGATGCTAGTTACCTTAATAGTACAACAGGGTCATTATCCGGCGGCGTTTATAATGGCCTTACAGGTACTCCTTCTACCTACAATCGATCAATAGCATTATCACCTTTTCCATATTATGGTGGCTTTAGCAATAGTGGTGTAAGTTCAAGCACTAATGTAAGATGGGAAAAAGTTATTCAGCCAGACCTTGGCGTAGATATAGAATTATTCAACAGCCGGATTGCAATTACTGCAGATGTGTACGAAAAAAATACAAAAGATAAATACTTTTACAATATACCGGCTCAACCTACAAGCGGCTACCAATTCTTTGCTGGTAATTACGTCGATGTAACCAATCGCGGCCTTGAAATGGCTTTTAACAGCCATAATCTCAGTACAAAATCAGCCTTTCAATGGAATACTAATTTTAATATTTCTTTTAATAAAAATTATGTTGCCAAGCTACCTTATGGTAACAGGGATTTTCTTTTTGGGCCACCATGGTTTCAACAATCGCTTACCTTGGGAGAGCCATTATTTAATTACAAAGTTTGGCAAAGCCATGGTGTATATGCCACGGATGCAGAAGTGCCGGTTGATCCTATCACAGGTAAAAAATTATCCTTTAATGGCAGGCCTCAAGTAGCAGGTGATGCAAAGTATGTTGACATGAATGGTGATTACGTCATCAACTTTGATGATAAAGTAATAGCCGGCGACCCTAACCCTAAAGTAACAGGAGGCTTTGGCAATACCTTTTCCTACAAGGGTGTAACCCTTAATATATTTTGTTCGTTTGTTACCGGCCGTAAAATATTTAATGGTTATTTGTCAGATGCGCTCAATGGCAGCGCTAATTATTCATCCAGTTGGGGGTCTAATTCCGGTCCAGCTTCCATACCGGATATACTTAATCAGTTTTGGGTAAAGGATGGTGACCACGCTGTTTTTCCCAGAATGGTTTATCCTCCAAACGGATCTAATGATCCATGGAATATTGCTAATAGTTTTTTTGTTGAAAACGGTGCTTTTATAAAAGTAAAACAAGCTACACTGGCATACACCTTTCCGGAAAAATTGTTGAATGG
>JANXVN010000231.1 GCA_025351645.1 Ferruginibacter sp. | reverse complement strand
AACGACGAAAAGAAAAAATTAAAAGTACAGGTAAAAATATTTGGCCGTGCTACTCCGGTAGAGTTAAATTATATGCAGGTGGAGAAATTGATCTAATTTCAATAGTGTAATTTTAAAAAGGCTGTCAGTAATGATAGCCTTTTTTGGTTTAGCAAAGTTTTATAGAAATACAATTGTTGCCCTAACTAATACAATAGCTATTGGGAACTTCGGAGGCGTCGCACATTTGTATTTCTATAAAACTTTGCTAAACCAAAAAAGGCTATCATTACTGACAGCCTTTATAAAATTACAGTATTGAAATTAGATCAATTTCTCCACCTGCATATAATTTAACTCTACCGGAGTAGCACGGCCAAATATTTTTACCTGTACTTTTAATTTCTTCTTTTCGTCGTTAACTTCTTCTACCATGCCATTGAAATCGTTGAACGGACCATCAATAATTTTAATGGTTTCGCCAATGATGAATGGTTCGCTCATGGTAATGCCACCGCCTTCGCCTAACTCATCAACCTTACCCAACATTTTATTAACTTCAGATTTGCGAAGGGAAATAATATTTCCTTTACTGCCTTTTCCATCTGTTAAAAAATGCATCACGTTACTGATGTTGCTAATGTGCTGCACCATATCGTCATTCAAATTATTGCCTGCCACTTCTATCATCACATAACCAGGATAGAAATTCCTTTCTCTCATTACCTTTTTGCCAGCTTGTACTTTATAAACTTTTTCTACTGGTAAAAAAACTTGTTTTATAGTATCCACCCAACCATTGCGCACAATATCTTTATCAAGGTATTCCTTAATTTTACGCTCCTTGCCACTTACAACGCGGAGAACGTACCATTTACTTTCTTGTACGATTGTTTCTTCCATTATGCGTTTGTCTTAAATAAAGAATAAATAAATTTTAAGGATCCGTTAGCCGCAAAATCCATTATGCCTACTACTGCAGTAATTATTAAAGTTGCACCTAATACAACCATAGTAGATTGCTGCAATTGTTCCCAGTTTGGCCAGGTTACTTTTTCAGTTAACTCTTTGTAAGAGTCTCTTAAATACAGCGATAATTTGTTCATAATAATCTGATTTGAAAATGTAAAAACTATTCAATGTGAGAATTAATACACTTATTAACTACACTTCGGTTTGTTCAAACATCAAACTTATTTGCACGGGCACTAGGATTCGAACCCAGATCAAGGGTGTTGGAGACCCGTATGCTAGCCGTTGCACCATGCCCGTAAAAGCCTTTACTATAAAGTACAAAGTACTTAGATGCGAGACCTAAGTACCTTGTAAAGATATAAATACTCTTTTATTTCTTGATATTAAATACTAAGTACTTAATATTATTTTACAATTTCAGTAACCTGGCCAGCACCTACAGTACGGCCACCTTCACGAATCGCAAACTTTAAGCCTTTTTCCATAGCTATCGGTTGAATCAACACAACATTTAATGATGTGTTATCACCAGGCATAACCATTTCAGTACCAGCGTTTAAAGTAACTTCTCCAGTTACATCCGTAGTACGGAAGTAAAACTGAGGACGGTATTTGTTGAAAAACGGCGTATGACGGCCACCTTCTTCTTTGCTTAATACATAAACTTCACCTTTGAATTCAGTATGCGGAGTAATTGAACCTGGTTTGCAAAGCACCATACCACGACGGATTTGAGATTTTTCAATACCACGTAACAATAAACCTGCATTATCTCCTGCTTCACCTTCATCAAGCAATTTCTTAAACATTTCAACACCAGTACAAGTTGAGGTCAATGCTTTTTCCATCAAACCAACTATTTCAACTGGCTCACCAACTTTAATACGACCTCTTTCAATACGACCTGTAGCAACAGTACCACGACCAGTGATAGAGAATACATCCTCTACACTCATCAAGAAAGGCAAATCAACTAAACGTGGAGGAATTGGGATATAACTATCCACTGCATCCATCAATTCATTGATTTTTGCAATCCATTTTTCGTCGCCAGCTAAAGCACCAGTTGCAGAACCCTGTATGATTGGTGTATTATCACCGTCAAAACCGTAAGCAGTTAATAACTCACGAATTTCCATTTCTACCAATTCAAGTAATTCCGGATCATCTACCAAATCAACTTTGTTCATAAAAACAACCAATTGAGGCACACCAACCTGACGAGCCAACAAAATGTGCTCTTTAGTTTGAGGCATAGGACCATCAGTAGCCGCAACTACAAGAATACCACCATCCATTTGAGCAGCACCGGTAATCATGTTCTTAACATAATCGGCGTGACCTGGACAGTCAACGTGTGCATAGTGACGGGTATCTGTAGCATACTCTACGTGTGCTGTATTGATTGTGATACCCCTTTCCTTTTCTTCAGGAGCACCATCAATTTCGTCGTAATTTTTTTTCTCCGCTAAACCTCTTTTTGACAAAACATCGGTTATAGCGGCTGTAAGTGTTGTTTTACCATGATCCACGTGACCGATAGTACCA
>JANXVN010000168.1 GCA_025351645.1 Ferruginibacter sp. | reverse complement strand
CAAAGCTGCATTTTCCAATGGTGCTGTATATGCAGATTTAGACAACGATGGTGATTTGGATATTGTAGTGAATAACATCAACGCTCCTTCTTTAATCTATGAAAATCAAAATAATAAACCCGGTAAAAAAACGTCTCTTCGCATAAATTTAAAAGGATCTTTAAAAAATATAAATGCAGTAGGGGCTAAAGTAATAGTGTTTGCAAACAAAGGAATCCGAACTTATGAAAAGTATCCCGTAAGAGGCTTTATGAGCAGTATGGAAGTACCCATTTTAATAGGTCTTGATAAAACAAAAATCGATTCAATAATCCTTGTTTGGCCCGACAATACTTTTCAGCATTTGACCATTCCCGCAGATACCCTCGCTTTAAATGTTCAGTACCAAAAAAATCTTCCGGCCTTTAATTACCAATCCTTAAAACTCCCTAATAAAAATCCGACCTTCTCAATGGTGGACATAACAAAGGAAACGGAACTTAAATATCTTCATACCGAAAATAGATTTAGTGAATTTGACAGAGAGCCATTATTACCTCACCTTTTATCAACTGAAGGGCCAGCTTTAGCGGTTGCAGATATAAATCATGATGGGTTGGAAGACGTATTTATTGGTGGCTCAAGAGATCAAAAAAGTGCCCTTTTTTTACAACAGACATCAGGTAAATTTATAAAAACTACGCAACCTGCTTTGGATAAGGATAGTATTTATGAAAATGTGGATGCTTGCTGGGCCGATATAAATAATGATGGAAATGTCGACTTGATTATTGCAAGTGGTGGAAACGAATTTTATGGAAATGATTTTCACAATTCGCCAAGAATATATTTAAATGATGGTAAAGGTAATTTTACAAAAAATGAAGATGCATTTAAAAATTTATATTTAACAGCATCAACAATTGTACCCTACGATTTTAATGGAGATGGTTTTATAGATCTTTTTATTGGTGCCAGAGCCGTACCATGGGAATATGGGCAAATACCACAATCTTATTTATTAATGAACGATAAAACAGGTCGTTTTACTGATGTAACTAACACCTATGCACCCGATTTAAAATATGCAGGTTTTGTAACACAGGCTTATTGGTTTGATATAAATAAAGATGGCCAAAAAGATCTTTTACTTTCGTTGGAATGGGGAGCGATAACTGCATACATTAATAATAAAGGATTTTTTACTAAAAAAGTTTTAAATGATAAAAAAGGATGGTGGAATTTTATTTTACCATGCGATGTTGATAACGATGGAAATGTAGATTTAATAGCCGGAAACCTTGGTTTAAACAGCCGGTTTAAGGCAACTGAAAAAGAGCCTGTGCAAATGTATTTTAATGATTTTGATGGCAATGGTAAAAAAGAGCAAATACTTACTTATTACGTGGCAGGCAAACAAATACCTTTTGCAAATAAAGCAGAACTGGAAAAACAAATTCCGATGCTAAAGAAAAATTTTTTGTACGCAGCTGATTTTGCAAAAGCCACCCTTCCTCAGCTTTTTGGTGCAGATAAATTAGAGAAATCTGATTTATTTACTGCAAACTATTTTGCAAATGCCATTTTTATGAATAAAGGAAATTTAAAGTTTGATGTTAAGGCCTTACCGGTTGAAGCGCAGTTTAGCTCCTTTAAAGATGCTGTTGTAGTTGATGCAAATAATGATAATTTACCAGATATTTTGCTAATGGGAAATTACTATGACAATAATATTGAAATGGGTAGGTATGATGCTGATTATGGAACTATTTTAATTAATAAGGGCAATGGTATTTTTGATGCGCAATTAATAAATGAATTAGCAATAAAAGGACAGGTACGACACATTAAACCAATAAAGATAGGCAAACAAACTGCCTTTATTTTGGCACGTAATAGTGATAGTTTAATGGTAATTAAGTTTAAGGATTCAAACATAAAACCATAAAATGATATTAATCTTGCAAAATAATTAGGCTTAAACTTATTGTATTTTAAAAGCAATAAATTAATAATTTACATAACGGGATAGTAAATTCTTGATTTCCATTTTGTGCTATCTGGCTCTTTTAATCTATCTGTAATAAGAGATATAAATGGTATTGCCGGTGCCACTCTATTATAATCTCTCAAGTAATATTCCAATTGTTTAAGGGCATAATTAATTTTATTATTTTCACCGGTAATGTCGCAGACTAAAATTTTTCCTCCGCCTAACATCCATTTGTATTTGATTAGACCCGCATCTCTCAATTTTTTATTTACCGGCA